>JBNLEN010000051.1:0-38375 GCA_050304975.1 Polyangiaceae bacterium | reverse complement strand
ACCAGGACATCCGGCTGGATCCCCCGAGCCTGAATCGCGTTGCCGGCCGGGGTGTAGTAGCGCATCGTCGTCAAGCGCAGGCCGGCGTTGTTCGGCAGGTCGAAAATCGACTGCACCGAGCCTTTACCAAAGGTGGGTGCGCCGACAAGTGTGCCGCGCTTGTTGTCTTGCAGCGCGCCCGCCACGAGTTCCGCCGCGCTGGCACTGAACTCATTGACCAGGACGACCAGAGGGGGCGTGGTGATGGAGCCTCCACTTCCGGCGGAGACCCGGTCCACTTCCTGCGAGCGGTGGCGGGTCGTGTAGATCAAGCCGGAATCCAGAAATTCGTCCGCAACCCCGACCGCTTCTGCCACCAGTCCGCCGGTGTTGTTTCGCAGATCCAAGATGATACCTGCGGGCTTACCGGTGCTGCGCAGATCCCCCATTGCGGCGACGAGCTCTGCATGGGTGTCGCGTTGGAATTGCTTGATGCGGATGTATCCGATGTCATCGATCAACATCTTCGCCGCGACGCTGGCGACTTCAATCACCTGGCGTTCGAGGTTGAAGTTGATGACTTTGGGATGGCCCTTTCTTCTGATGCTGACCAGCACGTTGGTACCAGCCTTACCGCGCATGCGATTGACGAGCTCTTCGGCGCTCTTGCCGTCGACACTGACCCGGTCGATGGCGATCACGCGGTCTCCCGGGCGAATGCCGGCGCGGTCCGCTGGTGAGCCTTCGATCGGAGCCATCACCGTGACCTCTCCATTACGAAAGTCGACCTCCACCCCAATGCCACCAAATTCGCCTCTGGTGTCCGCGCGGAATGTACTGTAGGCGCCGGGTGGCAGGTACGCCGAGTGAGGATCCAGCTCCGCAACCATGCCTTTGATGGAACCCTCGAGCAGGCGACCGCGGTCCACTGGCTCAACGTATTCATTCTCTACGTAGACGAGAACACGCGCGAGTTGCTGCACGATGTCATAAGGACTGTGCGATTGGGCGTTGGCGGAGGCTTGCTCTGTGAGCTGGGTCGACACGACGCCGCCCGCGAATGCCACGGCGGTCAGCCAAGAGAGCGTGAGCAGCTTGCGGTGCGACATGAGAGGAGGATACACGTTGACGGTACGCAGTGAGACGCGTTGCGGTATTGTCCCACTAGCTTATCGATTGTAGCGAACACACCCGGCTGTACATAGACGCACACTCAACGACTAGCCACGCCTCCGCACGAATGCCCGGCCATTCGGGCAGGGATCAAACGTGCTCGGAACTGATTGAAAGTAAACGATGAAAATCCAATCCTGCACCGAAACTTTCTTGCGTCAAAAGAGCGATTGACGCATTACACCCTTATTCCGCACGTGGCACCACCGTATATGGCGGTATCACCTTTCCTAAGTAATCCAGGGACTAAGTCAGATGGCAGACAACAACACTTCCAGAGGCAGTGATAAGCGCAAGCAAAGCCTCTACTTTCCTGAAGCGATGCTGCAAGAGATCAAGGACGAAGCAGCTCGGCTCGATCGTTCACTCTCTTGGATCGTGCAGCGTGCATGGAAGATCGCTCGCATGGAGATCAAGAAGATCCCGAGCGTCAACGACATCGATGAAGATTCACCGGTCGCGAAGCCGCCAGCAGAGTAGGGCGCCGCAGCGCTCCATCAGCTAACGCCCGTTAGCGTTCAAGCCAGCGGGACGGTGTTGGTGAGGCAATCTGTCGAGACACTAATTCCAGCCGCGGACGGCACGCGCTTGTACGCGCGTCGTTGCGGTGAGGGTTCGGGGGCGGTCGTTCTTTGCGACGGCATCCTGTGCGACGGGTTCATTTACAAACACCTGTGGGGCCAGTTGGGCGAAAGCTTGGCTGGCTCTGCTGATCCACCGCCGGGCGCGCTGAGCAGCGTCGTACATTGGAACTATCGAGGTCATGGTCGCAGCAGCGATCCCGCGGATCCCGAGCGTGTCGGAGTCGACGCACACGCGGCTGACCTGCTGCGCGTGTGTGAGGCGCTCGGGCTCGAGCGCGTGGTGCTCGTCGGGCACTCATTTGGCGTATCCGTCGTGCTCGAGGCTGCCAGGCTGCTCGTTGCGGCTGGCGGTCCCGTGCAGGTCGTCGGCTTGGTTCTGATTGGGGGAACGGCGGACAGCGTCACTGAGGGGCTGCGCGTCAATCCAGCGCTGTCCTCGATGATCCCTCGGCTGAGACAAGCCGCCGAAGAATACCCTAGGTTGGTTCGCGGAGTCTGGTCGCGGTTACCTTCGAAGCTGGCATCGCGCGTTGCTTTGTTGACTGGAGAAGTGAACAGATCCAGCTTGGCTCGACAGGATATTCAGCCCTACTTCGAACATCTGCGGCGCTTGAATCCGCAGCTGTCCGTAAAGATGCTCGAACAAGCGAGCCGTTACTCGGCAGAGGGTGAGCTATCGTTGTTGACGATGCCGGCGCTGGTCATCGCGGGTGGGCGGGACACCTTCATTCCCTCCTCTCGCTCACAGCACATGGCGGAACAACTACCAGCCGCTCAGTTCGTCGAGTTCTCCGATGGCACGCATGTCTGTCCCCTCGAGTTTCCCGATCGCACTCGTGAATTGTTGGAGAAATTTCTCGCTCGCATCCCTGGCTGATCGTAGGTTCCCGTGATGGGGACGACGCTTGATGTGGATCTCGAGACGGTCGGTCAGCTGCTTTCGCTGATGGCCCATGACCTGAGGAATCCCCTATCGGCGCTGCACAGTAATCTTGGCTTCCTGAGCTCGGAGCTGAGTAGCGCGATGCGTGACAATTGGAGGACCGAACCGGCTCGGGCGGCTGATCTACAGGACGCGATCGCTGACGGAATGATCTCGTGTGATGGTCTCACGCACTTGATCGACAATTTGGACTTGTTGGGGCAAGCCTTGCGCGGTTCGACGATTGCGCCAGCGAGTAGTGTCTCGGTGCGAGAATTCGTGCGCGACGTAATGACGCGTTGCGAGCGCGTGGCGGACAGCCATGGCCTTCAGATCCACTTCGAGGAACAGGATGTGGATCCCGCGCTGGAAGTAATTGTCAGCCGGGACCCGCTGGCTCGGGCGCTATCCAACCTGGTGCGCAACTCAATCCAGCATTCACCTGCTGGCTCGACCGTTCACGTCAGGGTTGTTCCGACCGAGTCCGGGGTCGCGATAGATGTGCTCGATTTTGGGGGGCGGCTTCCTCCAGAGCGTCAGGAGGCTGCGTTTACTTCACGCGGTCAGGTTGGGTTGAAAGAAGGCGAGTGGCGTTATAGTCGCGGGTTGGGATTGCTCGCGGCAGGACTGGCCGCGAAAGCTGCCGGAGCGCGGGTCGAGGTGGCGGAGCCGCCAGCAGAATTCAGTAACGCGTTTCGCTTGTCGGTGCGGCAAACCAGCGCCGAGTAGTGCACCCGCGGCCTCAGCGTTTCGGCTCACCCGGGCCGAGGGTCAGGGTTGCAAGATCACAGCCCGCTCGGGCGCACGATGGATAATCTTACCTGTTTCACCCGGACAACCCCAGCATCCGCTGAAGTGTAGCCGTGGCCTAATGGATTCGCTGTAGGCCAAGATCACTGGGCCCGGCTCGTCCTCCATGACGAAGCTCGACGCGACGCTGTAGTGATCGTTGCCAGCGACGTGGAACGACACGACGAACGAGGTTCGCTCACCGCTGCGCCCGACAACGATCAAGTACTCCGCGCCAGCCACGGGTTGCCAGATCAGGGGATCTACAGTGAAGTCGAACCCCATGCGATCACCGGGGCCACGCCCAATTACCGTGTTGATGCCGTCGGGCGAAAAGAACACAACCTTGTCGGCCAAGTTCTCCGTTGTCGGGTCTGCGGCGAGCAGGGTTTTGAGCTGCTTCAGTGTGAGCTCGTGCTTGCGGAAGGCCTTGCCCAAGGTGGGTTCGACCACCTTGGCCGCATTGGGAGCCCCGTAGCAGCAGCGGAACGTCATTTGTTCCGCGGGCACTTCGTCCGGTGAGTCTCGGCGTGCGCAGCGGTGATGATTGGCCGGCGCCGTTTTTCCAGAGCCGCGTACCACCGGTTTGCCGGAGCGCGGTGAGTCGACGTCGAACATAGTCGACGTCCATTCGGGATAGCTGCCCAGACCCTGGACATCGAATGCGGAGGTGCATTCGTCCCGCGGGCACTTCCACTCGCTGCCGCTTGAAAAGGGTTCACTCTTTGGACCCTTGCACGCGCGCTCCCATTCCAGTTCTGTGCACAACCGCCCCCCGGCTTCATCGCACAAGCGGCCCGCCTCTTCGCGGGTGACGCCGAGCCGAGGTGGACTGCCTAGCTTGTTGGGGTACGGGCGAGTGTCGATGCGGAACTCGCCGAGTCGGGCTTCGAAGGTGGCGGGCTCCAACTCGGGGACGCGATCGAGAGTGCCTGGCTTCGTGCCGGCCTGAAATACTCCGGTAGGGATGGTTTGGTGGCTTTCGCTCGACACGGCACGCGCGGGCCGCGGCTGCGAGGCTGCGGGTGGCGCATTGCGCGCATTGGGCTGGGGCTCGTCGCAGCCCCAGAGTGAAATCAGACCGAGCACAACCCAGGCGGCGAGTCGCCGGGCGCAGCTGCCGCTCAGCTGGCGCCTTTCGGCAATGCGGCCCCTGAAGCCTAGGCTGGTGGATCGGGGCGTGCTTTCCCGCGGCGGATCTGGTACGGAGCGCCCGCCAGTCGGGCTATTCGGAACTGGAAGGTTCGTCACAATCGCCCGACCGCGTTAGCAAGACGAATCGACGTCAGCAAGGCATGAACCAGAGTCAGCATCAGGTCGGACCCGACACGGTGGTCCACTTCCGCTACGAACTTCGAGACGAGGAGGGGGAGCTCGTCGAGGTGAGCGAGCCTGGCGTGGAGTTGAGCTTCCTGTTTGGCTATGGTCAGCTCACGCCCGCCTTTGAGCTGGCCATGGAAGGCCTGAGACCGGGGGAGCGCAACGAGGTGTTGATCCCCCACACGCAAGCATTCGGGCCCCGCGATCCGAATGCGATCATCGAGGTCGATCGCAACGAGTTGCCCGAAGAGCTAGCCGTCGGTGACGAATTCGAGGCCGATCACGAAAGTGGAGCTGCGCTGGGCCTGACGGTGCTGGAGATCCTGGACGATCGCGTGGTGCTGGACGCCAATCATCCTCTCGCGGGGCAAAACATCAAACTCAGTGTGATGGTGGATGCGGTGCGTCCTGCCACTAGTGACGAGATCGCCTTTGCCGAAGAAGAGCTAGACGCCGCACAAACTGCGTCGAATGGATCAGATGCCGCTCAGCAAACCAGCGCGAGTGGCGCCCTCGCCAGGGGCGATTTCGACGCCCAAGGGTTGCTACCAGCTGCACTTTTGCTAAGACGAGCGACCTCGCCAGACGACGATGGGATTGATTAGGAAACGAGCATGAACCAACCCGAGAGCTTCAAGTACGACGTCCGCGTTCGCGAGCGAATGCTCGCTCGAGGTGCAGTGAGTGATGAAGAAATCACCAAGCATCTCGGTGCCTTGGAAGATATGAAGGCCAAAGCTGAAACGCTCGACATCGAGCAGCCAGCGCTAGTGCATGACAAAGAGCCGCCAGAGGAACCGCCGATGGCTGGGATCGCTGGTCTGGGCGTGCCCGCCTTGTCTCCCATCGAGCCGGCGCCACCCGTCAATCCGATTGACCCCGGTGGATACGCTCCGCGAGGGCCCGCCTACGACCCGATGGGACGCATCTCTCCATACGAGCCGCAGCATCGAGTTTCCGCATTGGAGCCAGCTCCCAAGGTCAACCCGTTCGAGCCTGCCCGCCCGATTTCTCCGTATGAGCCCGCCCCTCCGGTAGCCCCGTATCAGCCGCCCATGATCAGCGGCGAGCCACACAAGGTCAATCCGTTCGAGCCAGCTCCAAAGGTCTCCCCGTTCGAGCAGCAGCGCTCCGGCTACGGCGCGCCTCAAGGCGGCTACTCGCCCCCGCAGTACTCGCCTCCGCAGCAATCTCCGTACGGCGTACCTTCGCACGGCGCCCCTCAACATCCTCATGCGGTGCAGCCGAGCGGGCAACACAATCCCTACGGAATGGATCGTCCCGCCCCGCCTGCGTATCCGCAGCCGGCGCAGCCGCCGCAGCAGTACTCACCGCCTTCGTCCCCGCCGCAATACGGAGGGTACCCACCCCCGGCGCAGCCGCCCCAGCAATACTCTCCGCCCACCCCGCCAAGCACCGGGGGGTCGGGCTACGGTGGGCCCCCTCAGCCCCAGTATTACCCGTATGAGCAGCAGTCGGCGCCGCCCCCGGCACCGCAGCCTCAGCCGCTATCTCCGCCGGCCCCATCGAACCCATCCCCGTCGACGGGGTCTCAGCCGCTGGTCTCTCCATTTGAACCGGCGCCCGCCCCGCCACCGGTGAATCCAGTGAGCGCTTTTGATGCTCCTCGACCCAATCCGCCGGAGCCCCAGCAGGCACCCATCGATCCCTTCGCTCCGCCGACGCGCGGACCCGATCCCAAGAAGTAGCGGACGACTTCGTCCGCGCCACCATTTCGTCCGCGCAGAAAGTGAGGCGCCCGTCCATGAACTCAGAGCATGGAGTGTCGGCGCCTCTCGCGTTTCTAGCTGTCAGTCTGCTCTCGTTCGCTCTGGGTGCTTGCGGGCGCGAGCCCGCTGCTGACGGACCGCCCGAAACTGCGGCTATGGCAAGCGCGGCCACGCCCGCCGGTGACTGCGCTTGCGCGAGCGGTTTCGCCGATTTGGCCGCCAAGGCCGATCCCTCCGTTGTCTATATCGAAACCGTCCAGAGCAATCCGGAGGACGGCGGAAGTCATGGGCTCGGCAGCGGCTTCGTGATTGAAGAGAACGGCGTGGTGCTGACGAACAATCACGTGATCCGCGGCGCCAGTAAGATTTTCGTCGTCCTGAGCGACAATCGCTTCGAGGCGGAAGTGATCGGAAAAGATCCTCCGACAGACGTGGCGGTGCTCAGGGTCAAAGCGGACGGTTTGCCTTACCTGTCACTTGGGGACTCTTCGCGGGTTCGAGTCGGTGACTGGGTCGTGGCGATTGGAAACCCATTTGGCTTAGCGCACACGGTGTCCGCGGGCATCGTCTCGGCCAAGGGCAGAACGCGGCACGATGTCGATCTCGATCCTGCGGGGTACTACAACTTTCTGCAGACGGACGCGAGCATCAACCCGGGCAATTCCGGCGGACCGCTGTTGGATGTGAACGGCTTGGTCGTGGGCATGAACACGGCGATTCGCGCCGGCGCCAACGACATCGGGTTTGCCATTCCGATCGACATGGTCAAAGCATTGTTGCCACGGTTGATGCGTGAGGGCCGTCTGAGGCGCAGCGCGCTCGGGGTCGTGGTGGAGACGCTCGATCCGCGTCGCGCTCGGGAGCTGGACTTGCCCGGCGGGGCGATTGTCACTGAGGTGACCGCAGGCGGTCCTGCTGATCAAGCAGGTCTCAAGCCGCGAGACATCGTGCTCGAATTCGACGGCGAGAAAGTGGACGGCAAGGAAGCGCTACGCTGGATGGCGAGCATTGCTGGGGTTGGTCATCAAGCGCAGCTGCGCGTCAAACGTGGTCCGCGCACTTTCCAGTTGGGTGTGCGTCTCTCCGACATGCCGGAGTGATACGATCGAGCCGAAATTGGCCGAAAAAAAGTCTGAATAATTGGCGGGGAGAAGGCCTTCGGGGCGTGCGTAGCAACAAGGGAAATGTCCTTACCCTTACCTGCTTTGCCCCTAGAGGAAACACCGACGCCGTTGCGGGAAGCTCCCAGCCCGGTTCGGCTAGTACAGACTTCCCCGCTCCCGGATCCCGATGCCGACGACCAGCTGGTAGCCCGCGCGCAACAGGGGGATGTGGCTGCGTTCGAGCGTTTGGTGCGCAAGCATCAGCGGCACGCTTTGGCGATCGCGCTGGGCCTGGTCAAGGATGAGCATGATGCGCGCGAGATCGTGCAGGAGGCGTTTTTGCGCGTACATCGCGGGCTGCCAAGGTTCCAAGGGACGTCGACCTTCTTCACTTGGCTGTACCGGATTGTGACGAATCTTTCGATCGATCTGATGCGCAAGCCACAACGGCGGGAGACTGAGGCGCTAGATTTTTCGATGCTCGAGCAAGCCACCGAGGTGCCCTGTCTTGCTCATGTCGACTGTGACCCCTTCGAAGCGTTGAGACGCAAAGAGCTGATCGAACGCCTGGATGGCATTGTTGCTTCGCTCCCGTCGTATCACCGGGGCGTGATCTTGATGCGCGAACTCGATGGGTACAGCTACGAGGAGATGGCGCGTGAGATGGGAGTATCCAAAGGCACCATCATGAGCCGCTTGTTCCACGCTCGCCATAAGCTACAGCGCTCGTTGGCGCACGATTACGAAGAGCACTTCGGATGTGCTCCCGTGGAACCGTAGTCCGATTTGCCTGGTCGGCTATTTCTGAGACGTGGCCTCACTCGCTTTTTCGAGGTCGAGGATCTTGGCGCCGCCAACGTAGCTCTTGGTTTCGTACTTCGTAATTTTGCCGATTTGCCGCACGATGTTTGCCATGCGCTGAGCCTGGTCGACGATGCGCGCGGCGGCGTCCGACAGCGGTGACTCGGGCCCCAGTTTCCTGCCCAAGAGTTCCGCATAAGCGATGACGCTGGTCAGCGGCTGGTTCAATTCATGTGCGGTCGCTCCCGCGAGCTGAGCGACGGCGATGCTCTTTTCATGTTCTTTGAGCTCATCCTGAGCTTGGCGCAGGTGGGCCTCCATGCGCAACTGGTCGCGGATGTCCGTGAAGATCCCGACAGAGCCGACGGGGCTCCCTTTCTCGAAGATCAAGCCGGCTGAAATCTTTACCGGCACCTGGCGCCCGCGTGAGTCCAGCATGTTCACCTGGTAGTCTTCGAGCCGGTCTCGCCCGCCGTGCTCGCGGCTGCGGATCTTGCGCATCACTTGTTTTGCAACACCAGGTGGGTACAAGCGTTCCACGTTCATCTGACCGATGACGTCGCCAGGTTCGAAGCCGAAGATGCGGGCCGCGGCGCGATTGAACACGACGACTTGTCCGTTCAGATCAGCGGAAACGATGGCGTCGATCGAGCTGTCGATCAGGCGTTCCAGAAAGACCTTGGTCTGAGTCAGCTCACGTTCAGTCTGTCGCTCCCGAGTGACGTCGCGAAAAGTAAGCAACACGCCATGCTCGTCGCGCAGCGTGGCGCTGGAATTGACGTTGAGGATCAGCTCTTGTTTGGCGTGCATCCGCACATCAATGCCGGTCGGGTAGATGTGGTTGCGGAAAGCATGAGCCAGGCGTTGTGCTTTACCTTGCTCCTCGTGATGGATGAAGTCGACGACGTTGGCCCCCTCCAGTTTCGCGCGGTCACCGGCCATCTCCCTGGCTTTAGGGTTGGCAAACAAGATACGCCCGCCAGGATCGATCACGACCATGCCTTCGGCTGAGTTCTTGAAGAATTCAGCGTAGGGTTGGAACAAACGTACACGCCGTTCGGCTTGCAGCCGTGCCTCGACGCTTTGTTTGCTTTCCGCCCTCAGCGAGCTGTAGAGCTGTGCGTTGCGGATCGCGACGCCAGCTGCATGCCCAATAGTCGAAAGTAAGCCGACCCGACTGCGGTCGAGGGAGTTGCTCGACCTGAAGCGGACGAACAGCGCGCCCATGGCGCTCTCGTTGTCGGTGATGGGTGCCAAGGCCATGCTCCCGAACGGAAGAGAGCCGTTGGCACGCACCCCCTCGAGTAGCTCACTTGTGTGAGCGTCTTCCACAACGACCGGGGCTTGTTTGGTAATGCAGTGGCCGACCTCCGGGTAGTCACTCAAGCGGATCGGCAAATCCTTGAGCTCGGGGTCGTCACTCGAGACGACCACGAACGCCACGTCGCCCTTGCCACGGGCGAGCACCAGACTGACTCGTGCGGCGTCGCAAATCTCAGCCACTTGGGTCACCACTCCCAGCAAGACACTGCGGATGTCTTCGGGCTGCGCCATGCGCTGAACCAAATCGACGACCCGTTCCAAGTCTCGCTCGCGGGATGCCAGCCGATCGAGGCGATCGCGCACGGTCAATTGGCGCTTTACTCGAGCGAGCAGTTCGTCGTGGCGAAATGGTTTGGTGACATAATCATCCGCTCCGGCGTCGAAGGCCTTGGCTACCTCTTCCGTGCTGGATCCCGTCAGTACAATGATAGGTACGGTGGCGAGCTCATGTCGGTCGCGTAGCTCCCGAATCAAGTCGAGACCGGTCGTGCCGGGCATCACCAGGTCCAGAATGATGAGTTCAGGAGTGCACTGGGCGAGATGCTCCAAGAGCTCCGTGCCACTCGAAAGCGGCGTGCACTGCAGCGCCAGCGGCGCCACGGCTTCGCACACCACCTCACGGATGCAGTCGTCATCGTCGACAACCAAGATGCCGCTGCGGGGGCTGGCCATGGGCGTAGCCTACGGCGAATACCGGGGAATGCCAGCGCTAGCGTTAACCGCTGCCGTCAGCCGGCGGCTTGCTGGGAATTTCCCGCAGCGTATTTTCTTCCGGTCGGGAGGGGCGTGTCCCGGCAGCTGCGTCCGGCGAGACGCCGCCAGTGGCCGGCGGAGGTTCGCTGAAGCCTGTTTTGGCAGCCCTCGGAATGTTGTCTCCGGTGGGCGCTGGGAGGTCTTCCGTAAGCGGATGCCCACTGGGGGCTGCAGCTCCGGCGGGAAGCGAGATCCGGCTAGCATCATCAGCTCCGGCTGGCGCTGGCTCCATGCGGCGTTTGATCATTGGAAAGCCCACGGCAAAGACCAAGATGGTGGTGAACACGCAGGCGAAGACTACCACCGGAAGCTGATCCATGTTGGGCACACCCCGCGCCATCGGCAAGGTAGCCAATACGCCGGCGGCCATCCCGCGGGGCATGCTCACGGTGATCATCTGCTTTTGGGCTTTGGAAAAGTCGCTGCCCAGCGTTGCTGCTACCACGGCCGGAAGCCGCACGAGCAACAGCACCCCACCGAGCAGCACGCCCAGGATGATCAAGCTCCAGGGCGGACCCAACATCGCACCGATGAATACGAAGAAGAATGACTTGACGATGAATGCCATCTGCCTGTGGAAGCCGCGCACGCCGGTGTCTAGTGCCACCGTGTCCTTGAGTCCGATGAACTTGGATAGCATAGGGGCATTACCAAGTAGGATCGCCACCGTCAGAATTCCCAACGCCGCGCTGCCGCCGGCACTATCGATCACGACATACAGGATCAGCAGCGCCGAAAGGGTGACGGGGTAGGCGTGCTCATTGGAGTGCAAAAAGCGCAGGAACAGGATCCAGATCAGACCGGCGATGGCGCCGATTGCCAGTCCGATGCCGAAGGAGCGCAGTAACGTAACTCCAGGGTTTGAACCGCCGGCCCCGCCGACCATGATGTCGATGATGGCGCTGGTTCCGACGACACAGAACGCGTCTGTCAGGGCCGACTCCAGATTGACCAAGTTTGCCAACCTCGCGGGTAGGCGAGCTTGGGCCATCGCAGGCATGATGATGATCGAGCTGGAGCCGCCCAAGATGGTTCCGACCAGCACGCCGTGCACCCAAGTCCAGCCCCAACTTTCGGGGATCAGTCCGACCCATGAAGCCACCATCGTCGCCAGCGTGAGACCTCCTACGGCCAGTAGGAACGACAACAACCCCAACAAGCTGGAGCGTGGTGCGGCCGTCGACAGCTCCTGCAGCTTCAACGTCGTTCCACCCTCGAACAGCACAACCACGAGCGTCAGCGCTGCGAAGTACGGCGCGATGCTCTTGAGCATGTCGGTGGTTACCAGGCCCAGCACTGGGCCCAAGACAATCCCCGCGAGGATCAGCCAGATGACGTCTGGGATGTTCGTGCGTTGAAACGAAACCTCACCCAGGGCGCCGATCAAGAAAATGGCGGCAATGGAGATGAGGAATAGGGTGACTGGGTCAACGGTGGCGTCCATGAGCGGGTCTCTTTCCGTGGATTAGCGTCGGGCCCTACTGCAGCCAAGCCAAATCGACGGCTTGTGATTCCGGAGCGAACCCGGCCAAATCGCCCAGCTGCGTTCGGTCTCCCACGATGACGATGGTGTATCCGTTGCCTGGAAGACGCTGGGTCTGCTGCCAAACGTCGTGGGGTTGGAGTTTGCTCAGGTGGGCTGGCAACTCAGCGAAGTAGTCGAGGGGCAGCTGGTAGACGAACTGATCCTCCAGGCCACTCAGGATGGAGTCGGTGTGCTCCAAGCGGGCAGCCGCGGAGAATATTCGGTCGGTTCGGCTGCGGCTCAGCTCTGTCGCGGAGATGCTGTTGGCGGCGCGCAGCTTGTCGAGCTCAGTGAAAATCTCCTTCAGTGCAGGGACGGTGGTTTCCGTCTTGACGTTGGTGCTCACGATGAAGGCGCCGTACTGCCGTGTAGCAAGGATCGCCGAAAACGCGCCGTAGGTGTAGGCGTTCTTTTCGCGCAGGTTCATGTTTAGTCTAGAAGTGAACAAGCCTCCGAACAGGCTGTTCATGAGCTGGCGCTGCTCGTAGCCTTGGGCTTCACGTTTGGGGAAGTCGAGACCGACCCAAACCGCGGTCTGCACGTCACCAGGCCGGTCGAAGAACAGCAAGCGATTGGCACTATCCGTACCGGACGGTACTGCGGCGGGATGTTCGCTGTCGGTGCTTTGCATGGCGCTGGCAGCTGTCGTCCCGCTACGCCGGGCGGGGCGCCAATCCCCGAAGGCGGCTCCTGCCAAATGAGCAAACTGGCCTAGCTTCAGTGGGCCGGCAGCCAGTACCGCGCAATGTCCGGGCCCCCAGAAACTTTGGTGGTAGTCCCGCAGGTCCCCGAGCTCGATGTTGGCGACCTGCTCCGGTGTGCCTGAACGGCTGCGCCCATGAATCGGACCCAACAGCGCCTGATAGCCGATCAACCAGGCCAAGCTCTGCGGGTTTTGGCGCTGCAGGGCGATGTCGTCGAGTCGCTCCTTCTTGACACGCTCGAAGTCGGCTTGGCGAAAGGCGGGCTCTCTGAGCACCTCTGCCAGCAGAGTTAACCCTCGCTCGGTGTGTTCAGGCAGTACCATCAGGTCAAAGGACACGCTGTCGTGCCCCACGTCGTGGCCTAGCGAGGTGCCCATCGACTCGGCCGCCAAAGCCAACTCGAGGGAGCTCTTGTGCGTTGTTCCTTCAGTCAGCATGCGTGCCGTGAGCGAGCTGAGACCGGCCTTGCCAACCGGATCGACGGCGCGGCGACAGCTGACTCTGAGGGAGACCGTTGGCGCTTGCCACTCGAGCGCGAACAACTGCAGACCATTGGTCAACGTCAGGGTTTCCGTTAGCGGATATTGGAACGCCTGCGAAGGGCCAGGCGGCGGGGTCTGTGCCCGCCAGGCATCGCCAGCGGTCGCTTTGGCAGTCGGCGTGGACTCCACCGGTTTCAGAGTGGCTGGCGCTGGTCCGCCGCAGGCGCTCGTCAGCGCGAACGCCAGGCACGCCAGTTTCCCGAGAAGCAAGCCAGGACGAGCGCTCATTTGGCTGCCCCCGGCTCGGTTGCTTTGGCTGCGTCAGGAGCCGACTTGCTGGGTTCGGTGATCACCACCACACTGTGCTCCTTTTGCAGGTACTTTTGCGTAACGCGTCTGACGTCTTCGGCCGTGACGGCGTCGAGCGCGGCGACCACCCGGGGCAGCGCACTCGGATCACCCAGGTAGTGATTCAGCCGCTGCAGCGTGCCAGCGCGGCCGCCTTCGCCGCCGCGGGCGTTCAACTGTTGTAGTTGGCTTGCCAAGTCCAGGTGCAGACCGACCTTGGCGCGCTCCAGTTCTTCGGGGTTGGGGCCCTGTTTTGCCAAGCGTTCGAGCTCCGCTCGCAAGACTTCTTCAACCCGCACGAGCGACACGCCGCTAGCGACGGTGGCATCCAATTCGAAAACACTGACGAGCTCGTTGGCATCCAGGCTAGCGTCAGCGTCGTTGGCGAGTCCGCTGGCGACCAGCGCTTGGTACAGGCGCGAAGCCTTGCCCGAGCCCAAGATCTCTGCCGAGACCTCGAGCGCGGGTTCATCTGGACCGTAGGCGGGAGGAGTGAACCAGGCGATCACGACTTGGCCGAGTTCGACCGGTTCCCGGACGACTGCCCGTTGGGGTTTCAGTGGGGCAAACTCAGGCTTCGGTCGCGGCACTCTGGGCCCGCGTGCCGCCAGACTGCCAAAGTGCTTGTCGATGTGTTGTTTGGCCAGAGTCGGATCAAAACTACCGGCAAGCACCAGGGTGGCATTGGCGGGAGTGTAATAGCGTTTGAAGAAGGCTTTGACGTCCGCCATCGAAGCGCGAGACAGGTCCTCCATCGAGCCAATCACCGCGCCATGGTATGGATGTCCAGGAGGAAACAGCAGTTCATACAGCTTGAGCGCGGAGGGGCCGTAGGGGCGATTGTCATAGCTTTGCCGGCGCTCGTTTTTGACCACATCGCGCTGCACGTTCAGACGTTCCAGAGTGAGCGTATCGATCATGAAGCCCATGCGGTCGGCTTCCAGCCACAACGCCAGCTCCAGGTGTTCGCTAGGGACGGTTTCGTAGTAGTTGGTTCGGTCCCAACTCGTGGTGCCGTTCATGTTGGTCCCGCCAACAGACTCGAGTAGATAGTCGAATTGTCTGCCTGCGTGCTTCGAGCCTTCGAACATCAGATGTTCGAACAAATGGGCAAAACCGCTGCGCCCGGCAGGCTCATTGACGGGACCGGCGTGGTACCACAGGTTCACGGCGACCATGGGTAGGCGCGGGTCACGATGGAGGATCACTTCCAGACCGTTTTGCAAAGTGTACTTCTCGTAGCTCAGCAGCTGAGCGAGCTCAGAGCTGCCCACGGATCCCGCCGGTGTGGCAGCCGAGGCCTCAGGGCTGGCGTGAGGCTGGGATTTTTCTGGTCCGGCAGTGGCGGATGCCAGCCAGGATGTGCCGACCCAGCAGAGACTCACGGCAGCTGCCGTTCGGCGAAAAACGCAGTGGAGACGCATGTCGTGAGGCTATCAATCGGGGGGCTGCCCACAATGGAATTTGCTGCCGTCCCGCTGTTAAATCCGGCGAGGCACTGCTACGGTCGCGAACCGGCCCCCGTGGCCGGTGAGCAAGAACTTAGAATGTCAATCGTGCATGCTTCTGTGCTGGTGGCGGATGCGGATGTGGACAACACAACGACACTGTCGGCGGTAGTGTCCAGCGCCGGGATCCAGCTCCAATCCGCCCTAGATGACAAATCCACTCTGCTAGCCATGCAGAAGAACCCTTTCGATGCTGTGGTGGTCGATCTCGACCTGCCCACGATGGGAGGTTTGCGCATGCTGGAGCGTCTGACCGAACGCTGGCCAGATGTGCCGGTGGTGCTGGCCGCCGTCAATCCCAGCGTGTCGATCGCAGTGGAGGCCGTGAAGGCAGGAGCGGCCGACTTCCTCAGCAAGCCCTTCGATGCGGACGAATTCGTCTTCACGATCAACAAGGTCGTCACCGCCGCCGTTCAGGCGGGGGAGGAGCCGCCCGCGTCGACCTACCAATCTGGGCCCAGCATCGTCGGCGGTTCCCAAGTGGTGGCTGAGGCGTTGGCCCTGGTCCAGCGAGCCGCGAGCGGCAACGCCACGGTGCTGATCCGCGGCGAGAGCGGCACTGGCAAGGAGTTGTTGGCAAAGCGCGTGCACGAGCTGAGCAATCGACGTGCCGGACCCTTCGTCAAGGTGCACTCGGCCGCTCTGCCCGACCAACTGCTGGAGAGCGAGCTGTTCGGCTACGAGAAGGGAGCGTTCACCGGCGCCAACTCGCGCAAGCCGGGACGTGTCGAGCTGGCGCAAGGCGGAACACTATTCTTGGATGAGATCGGGGACATCTCGCCGGCCACTCAGGTCAAGCTGTTGCGCGTCCTTCAAGAGCGCGAGTTCGAGCGTCTGGGTGGAACAGAGACGATCAAGGCGGATGTTCGTTTCGTCGCCGCGACCCACAAGAACCTGGAAGAAATGGTCGGGCGAGGGGAGTTCCGAGAAGACCTTTATTACCGGCTGAATGTGATCCCAATAGTAGCCCCGCCCCTGCGTGAACGGCGCGATGACATCGCCGCGTTGGTGCATCACTTCTGCGACACCATCAGCCGTGCAAATGAAAAGCCAACGGCGGTAATCGACGCGGCCGGCATCCGCATCCTCGAGGAATATGATTGGCCAGGCAACGTGCGGCAGCTGCAAAACTTCATCGAGCGGCTGATAGTGCTCACGGACAAGCCAGAAATTCCCCCGGGTGTCGTGCGGCGTGAAGTGGGCCGATTGAGAATGATGGGGGCCAGCAAGCCTCCACCGGCGTCTGGCATGCAGGTGGGAAGGCAACTGGGCGAATTGAGCTTGGGGGTCAGCGTGATGGACTTGGATGAAGCGGTGCGCCGGGCGGAGCGCAAGGCACTCCAGAAAGCGCTGGACAAGGCCAACGGCAATCGGACCGTGGCTGCGCGCATACTGGGCGTAAGTCGTCGAACCTTGTACAACAAGCTGGCGGAACACGAGCTGGGGTGAAGTTTGTTGGTGGAGGCGGCGGCGCCCGAAATGCATTTGAAGAGGCAGCAATGACCAAAGCAAAGGTGGGAGCAGTGGGGAAGTGGAGCGGAAGAGCGGTCATATCTACGGCGTTGGCGAGTCTGTTGCTCGCGTGCGCTACCCCCCCGGAGCCGCGTCAGCCGGTGGCTCCCGCACAGACGGCAGAGCCGGAGGCACCCAAGCCAGCACCTGTGGAGTTGCCCCCGCCGGTTCAGAGTAGCTTGCCGCAGGCGCCCGCCTCGGTGCCCCCTCCACCGGAGTCTTGTCGTCCATTGCTGGACAATTCGGCAGCGGCGGAAGCCGCACCGGCGTGCGATCCCGCGGCAGCGCTCGATCGCTTGGACGCAGCTCTTGCTCAAGCAGAAGAATTGGCGCGAGACCAACAACTAGCGGCGCTGGAGGGCTGTTCCAACTTCCCCGCAGGTTGGGTGCGCGCATTGCGCGCCGAGCTGGCGAGCGCCGAGTGCGCAGACGCGCTGGCTGCACCGCTGCTCGAGCGCGCGGCGGACATCCGCACCCAGCGGCAGACCGCACGAGCTTTGGGGGCGGAGGCGTCACTCAGTGAAAAGCCGGGTGATCGCGTGGCGGACATGCCTGCGGACATTGAGCAAGCCTTGGTTGGCCTCGCAGTGGGGGCGCGCCTGAGGCGCTTGCACGCGCCGCCACCCGCCGCTCCTTCAGAGGGCACGAAGGACCAGTTCATGGCCTACTTCAAGAGCCAGCTTGAGCCGTGGGTTATGCAGCGGGCCAAAGCTGTGCACGAGCTGTCGATGCAGGGCAGTGGGCTTCGGGGATATGGCCGAGGGGTCGCGGCTGTGGAGGCCGCCGTGGCGGATCTGGCGTTCGTCACTGCCGCTCGCGAAGTCCCTTTGCCAAAGGAAATGGACGGCGATGAGGCTGTCAGGGACGCGTACTACTCCGCGCTAGATCAAGCACTAGAGCCACGCAAGACGCGCGGCCGAGACGCGGCTTTGGTCGGACTCGCGGACTTTGCGAACATTGGTGTGCTGCACAGCCCACGCATTCAACGGGCTCGCTCGATTCTGTCCAAGTCTTACGCTGGGCACCGGATTGACGCACTGGACGGGTTGCGCTTGCCGCCGCTGCCGGAGCTTCCAACCGAGACGTTGGTGCAGCGGCTGGCCGCTAGGATCCCGACGTTCTATGCGCAGCATGTGCTGGGGAACCTGGATGTCACTGACCCCAGCAACCTGCGCGCGCTGCATGAGCAAGGGCTGTACCCGAAGGTTCGAGGACAACTGGACGCGGCCGCCCTCAGCTACGATGCGGCTCGCCAATATGCGCGTTCGTTGCTCGCGCTGGGGCAGCGCTATTGGCGTTCCGGCGATTTCGCACGCGCTGCTGAGGTGGCAGCGGTCGAGCCAGCCAAGGGCCAAAAAGTGGCCGCTGAAAACAAGCTTCTGCAGGGCCTAGCAAAAGCGTTCGAGGGGGGCCCCAGAACCGCTGCACAAATGATGTTGGGTGGGCCGCTGCTGCCCGAGGGGGTCGGCAACGTTCAGCTTCTCGATCAGCTCAGCAAGGAGCGCAGCGAAGTGGGCGCTATGGCTGCCTATGACGCGGCCTATATCCTGGCCCTGCTGCCGCCGCAGAGCGACGTGAAGAAGTTTTGGCGAGGTATCGCCCAGCGCTACGAGTTGGCGGCGCGTGTGACCAAAGACAAGGACTTCAAGTCTGACGCGCAGTCACGCGCCAAGGCGGCGCGTGAAACCGCCCGCCAAGTCGTCGAAAAGTGAGCAGGCCACCGCCGCCGAGCCAGCGTGCTCTGCACCCCAAGAAGCTGCCTAAATGAAGCTGTCGGCGTAGGCTGAATCCATCGTCGGCAGTGCGTCCTGCGCGATCTTCAGTGGACTCGCACAATCCAACATCACCGCGAGTTCTTGGGTGTGGGTCCGGCCGATGCTGCCTTCGTATTTTTCGGGATGTGGACCGTGGGGAAGCCCCCGCGGATGCAGCGTCACGCTCGCAGCACCGACGCCCCGACGTGAAGCGAAGTCACCGTCGCAGTAGAACAGCACTTCATCGATATCGACGGATGAGTGCGGGTAGGGGCAGGGGATCGCTTGGGGGTGAAAGTCTAGCGGTCGGGGAACGAAGCTGCAGACCAACACACCATCGGCCATGAAGGTGCCGTGGGACGTTGGGGGCAGGTGCACGCTGCTCACCTTGGGCTGAAAGTTCAGCACCGGGAACGTGAACGGGTAGATGCAGCCATCGAATCCCACGACATCCAGCGGGGAGTGTTCGTAGCGCAGCAACTGCAGCCGGCCCGCGCGCTTGGTCAGTACGGTGTGGATACCCTCGTCGATCGGGCCCAGAAACTCGGGTTTGCCAAAGTCACGGTGACTAAAGGGTGCATCCATCCGCAGTTGCCCGACAGCATTGGTGTAACCGTCCGGAAAGCGAAACCCGTGGCGCAGCTCCACTTCGAACCATTGTTGGCCTGAGGTTGTCAGTTCAAACCGGTGGGGAACGCTCTTGGGGATGAACACATAGTCTCGCGCCTCAAACTTCAGTAGTCCGAACGGACTCAAGAGCGAGCCGCCACCCTGATGGATGAACAGCAGCGTATCTCCGTCAGCGTTGCTGAAGTAGCTTTCATTGCTCAGAGTGGGCGCCACTCTGGACGCGACGACGTCTGGGTTGAATAGTAGCGGAATGCGTGCCCGCAGCGAATCACCAGACAATGAGGGTTCGACGTTGGGCAGGAAGTGGCTGCGCTGCAACGGGCCGACGTTGGCCTCTCGTAGTTCTGGCCAAGGGACGTCACTTGGCTCGAGCCGCGCTGCTTGAGGGCGCTGAGCATGGTAGAGAATGCTGAACGCACCATCGAAGCCGTCTCGCGTCAAACAATGTTCATAGCGCAGCGCGCCCTGGGGATTGAGTTGAGTGTGCGGCTTGGCCGGGAGCTCACCACGGGCGATGCGCTCCAGCACTATTCAGTCCCTTGAAGCTGCTGACGTTCGATGCTTTCGAACAACGCGCGAAAATTGCCTGCCCCAAAGCCCTCGTCGCCTTTGCGCTGGATAATCTCGTAGAAGAACGGTCCAGCATCGGGGCTATCATAGAGCCCGGCCGCATCTTGAAGAAATATTTGCAGCAGGTAGCGGTGCTTCTGCTCCCCATCCACCAGGATGCCCAGATTTCTTAGGTCGTCAATTTCTTCGTCGATTTGTTCGATGCCCAAACGCTTCAGCCGATCGGGCAGGGCATCATAGTAGGTATCTGGCGTCGGCATGAAGCGAACATTCCGCTTCAGCAGTCCTCGTACGGTAGTCAGAATATCCGGTGTTGATAGTGCGATGTGCTGCACGCCACTGCCGCGGTGATCTTCGTTGAAGATGTTGATCTGCGACTGCTTGAAGAATGGTCGGTACGGTTCGTTGTTGGCGAACTTAATGCCCGTGTCCGGATCCCACATCACCGCTGAACGCAGGCCTGAACCGTCGCTCATGGTGGTGGTCGCGACATCTTGCGTGTGAAATTCAATGCCCCAAAGAGGGACTAAACCCATCACGTGTTCGAGCCACAGCAGAGTGGGCTTCATCGTCTGAAAGTTGCTTGTGATGTGGTCGATGTTGCCAAAGCTGAAGCGGTTTTCGCCTCCCTTTGGCGTCTCGTACAATTCCATGCCCGGGAAGAAGCCTTGGTATCCACGACGTTCGATGAAGCGGAAGGTCGTGTCGCCGAACGGTGTAGTGATGCTGAACGTGGACAGGCTTCCGCCGTCATCTTCAAAGCTGCGGACCTCGTCGATCGGGGTGCCGCCTCGCTTGTCGAGCTGGTCAAACGCGGCTTGGGCGCTTTCGACCTCGAACGCGATGGTTCCAATGCCGTCTGGGTGCTTGCGCAGGTAGCGCCACGCTCGTCCACCTTCACCCAGCGGAGCTGAGCACGTGATCACACAATCACCAGCTCGGAATACGACGGAGCGCTGCTTGCCCGCTTGCTCCAGCGCCTCGCTGCTCTTACCAACCTCGGCGAAGTCCATCGCGTCGACGTAGAAGCGACGACTGCGGTCCAAGTCTCGCACGTAATAGTGAACGCCGAGCAGTTTCTTGATTCCTAGCGGATTAGACGCCATTCGTTATCCTCTCAATATCTTCTCAACTTAGCTTGACGCAATTCTGGCTCGAGGCCATGCCCGTGGGCTGCCGTATCGGGAGTTGCGCCGCGATTCACGCTCATCGCTCAGTGTTCTCTGCAGTCTGTGGCGCATCCGGTTGTGCTTCCGGACGAGTGATGACGAAAGCGTCCAGCTGTAGGCAGTTGGCTTCAATCTCGATCAAGCGCGAAAACTTTGCGATGTCGAGTTCGAAGCGTCGCGCATTGTACAGCTGCGGGATCAAGCAAATATCGGCCACGGAGATTTCATTCCCAACGCTGTACTTGCCGGCATTGTTTCGGGCCAATGCCTCCAGCGACTCGAGCCCGACTTGCATCGCGTCTCGACTCCACTGGTTCGGATCGCCGCCGAGCTGCTTGACCTTGCCCAGGATCTTGAGATTCTGTAGCGGTTGTACTCCTGCATTGACGACTTCAGCGGCTTGGATGGCATGCGCCCGGGCCAGAGCGTCCTGAGGAAAGAGCCGGGGAGTCGGATGTGTGGTTTCCAGGTAGTCGATGATGGCGAGCGACTGCGTCAGGCGGGAACCATCAGGTAGCTCCAGGGTAGGAACCTGAGCCATAGGGTTGACGCTCATGTAGCTGGCGTGGGTTTGCTCATCTGCGCCGGGCGAGATGTTCACCGGGTGAATATCGTAGGCGATGTCCTTGTAGGCGAGAGCGATGCGCGCCCTCCAGCTGGCGCTGCTGCGCCAATAGGCGAAGAGTTGATAGCGAGTGGTCATGGCAGTCCTTCAGGTCGCGGGAGCGGTGATGCTTTGAACAGTCTGATCGATCGTTCCGAACAGGTTGTTGCCTTGGGCGTCCAACATCTCGATCTCGATGCGGTCGCCTGGCTTCAGAAATTCCGTGAGGGGCTGGCCGAGTTCGATAGTTTCACGCATTCGGCGCTCGGCCAGGCATGAAACTCCAGCCGCAGGGTCGCGGTTCGAGACGGTGCCGCTGCCGACAATCGTGCCGGCAGTGAAACTGCGAGTCTTGCTGATGTGCGCAATGAGCTCGAAGAAGGAAAAGTGCATTTCGGGACCCGCGTTCACTTGGCCAACCCGCTCTCCGTTCAGCCGTACCGTCAGATCGAGATGCGCGCGTCCGTCCTGCCACGCGTCCCCCAATTCATCTGGGGTGATAGCGAACGGAGAAAAGGCGCTGGCTGGTTTGGACGTCACAAAACCAAAGCCTTTCGCCAGCTCATCAGGGATCAGTCTTCGGCAACTGACGTCATTGACTAGCATCAGCAGACGCACAAAGGGCGCGGCGGTAGCGGCGGTGATGCCTTGCGGGACGTCTCCCAATACCACGCTCAGCTCACCTTCGAAGTCGAGTCCCCAGGCTGCGTCGCCTAGCGGAATTGGGTCAAATGGGCCCAGCAGCACACCGGAGCCGCCTTGGTAAATTAAGGGATCGGTCAGGAATGATTCGGGCATCTCGGCGCCCCGGGCTTTGCGCACGAGTTCGACGTGGTTGAGGAATGCGCTCCCGTCGAGCCACTCGTAGGCGCGTGGAAGGGGCGCCCCCAGCTGTTTCAGCTCCAGCGGCTGTCCAGCACCAGCCTGCAGCTCGTCGGATACGGCCTGGAGTTTTGCTTGGCACGCGTCCCACTGATCCAGCGCGGCCTGGAGGTGCGGAGCCACATGTTGCGCCGGCAGATAGCGGGTGCCGTCTTTGCTGACGACGATCAACGCCCCGTCACGCGCTTGGGTTCGTAGGCTCGCGAGCTTCATGATTGTGCCCCTTGTGGTGGCTGCGACTGCCCCAGCTGGCGCAAGGATCGCAGACCGGTGGCGATTGGCTGTTGGTGCGCGTGTCGCACTTCGAGTTCTTCCAACTCGCGAAATAGCGCGCTCGTATCATTCACCGCTCCCAGCTTGAGCAGGCTCTCCAACAAGTTCCAACGCAGCAGCCAGTCGTCTGGGAAATCCTGAAGCTGGCGGTGAATTGAAGTCAGTAGGTCGCGCGCTTGCCCTCCGGCGCGATCCTGCCAGATCTGGGTCGCTTCGGCGTAAAGCTCGCGCAGACGTGCCTGTTTGGGAGTCAACTGGCGTGGCGCGGGAGCCTTGCGTCGGGTTGGCACGCTCCGGCTCATTTCTTCATCGGCTGGCAGTACCCCAGAGACAGTTGCTTCGATGGGAAGCACGTAGTGCTCGAAGTGTCGTTCGCCGCTCGGGGTCTTGATCTTGGCGTCACTCAGGTAGAGGGCTGTCGGTCGTCCGTCTTCCGAGGTGCTGACGCCTATCATTCGCCCAGAAGCTTCGAGACCAGATTCGTATTCCAGGTGGACCGCTGCCGGCAAGCTAGCGCTGCTGAGCGGCGTCAACCCCGACAGGTGCACGCGCAAGCGCTTGCCACCCAAACTCGCTGCTTGCACTGCGCCCAGGGGCAGGACGTAGTCATCGATGACGCCGGCGTTCGATGCTGTCGTCGGATTCACTTCCGTTCGCGGGAAGCCCTCGAGTTGACAGCGACCGCTGAACGTCAAGAGTTCGCTGCCGGCGTTGCCAACCGCGAAGCTCAGTAGCCGACCGATGATGGCTCCAGCCACCCCCAACTGCACCCGAGCTGGAAGTCGGCTGTTCACTGCCGCCGTCAACGCGTGATGGCGAGAGCCCGTGGCGGCCAGTTGTGCTTCTGCTTCCGACAGGTTCTCGCTCAGATGCTCGAAGTCTCGCGCCACGAACAACTGGGGCTGTGGGCGTGTGATGTCGTAATCGACGTCGAGACAGGCGACCGAAAGCGGGAGCTTTCGCACCTCATCTCGGCGGCAGTAATGCGCTTCTCCAAGTGAGGACAGAAGACCGGCGCCGTACAAGCGATAGTCTCGGGGTGTGCCGATCAGCCCGTACTCGGCGGTCCACCAATACAGCCGGGCAATCCGCGTGGCCTCGCTGGTTTGAGTTTGCGCGCTCACAGCAGACGCAAGACGCTGTTCGGCAGCGAGCTGTTGTTCAGCCGTGGCAGCCGGCTGTTCCTTGACCACGGAAAGATGCGCGATTGCTTGGTACACTTCGTGGTCTTCGGGGCAGGAAAATGCCAACTTGCCAACTTCCCCGACGCGCTTGAGATATTCAGCGTACTGTTGGTTGATCAGAATCGGAGCGTGCCCGGCCGCCTCGTGAATGATGTCCGGAGCCGGCGTGTACGCCAGATGTTCCGGGCTGCGGATTTCAGTCGCGATCGGCAACACGCCAGCGGCCTGAAAATCCTGAAACGCGCGTGGGGGAATGAAGCCCGTGATTGCCACCGCTCGCCAGCCGAGTTTTTTCAACGCCGCGTCGACCTCGCTCACTCTCGGAATGTGGTCGACTGATAGTCCGGTGCCGGGCAGGCCCTTGGTATAGCTTGGATGAGCGTGCTGTCGCAGGTGGTCGTACAGGTGCAACATCACGAATCGCCACGTCGCTTGATCCGCTGCATCGTATTGGCTGTAGTCCTGCTCCACGACGTAGCGTGTCAGGTGGTCGGGCAGCTCGGGCGGCGATTGTGGCATTTTGTCCCCTTGGGATGGATCGAGGTTTCCGCCCCAGCTACTTGATTCTAGCCTCGCTTCCGGCGTTGATTGTAGCTCATTGCAGTACCTGGTAGTCCGGTGTGCATGGGGGTTGGTGTTCCGGCGCTGTCGCGCTATCAACGGCGCGTGAGCGGTAAGAAGACAAACATTCCCCAGCTGCGGTCAGGCTTCATCTTGCTGGCCGGTATCTTGATGGGCGGCGCTCAGGCCTGCGCCGCTGGTGCGCCTGGCGCGAGAGCACCAGATGCTGCGGCGTGTGACCTTCAGTGTGGGGCTGATGGCGAGGGTTCGCAAGCCACGGACACGCTCCCACGTTACTTCACTCTGGAGCTCAGCAATTCGGAACTCGAAGAAGGACGCGTGACGGCAGACGGCGAGAGCGTCGAGCTGGAGCGTTTGCCGGAGGTACTGTCCGCTGAGGCGCAGCGCGGCGGCGTGCGAGGAGCGGCCGTCGTGGCGCTGCCCGGCGTGTCTTCCGCTCGCGTGCTCGAGATTTTCAAGCAGCTCAGTGCCGCAGGTTTTTCGCACGTGTTGGTTTCAGGGCTCACCGGCCCTATTGACGGCGTTGGCAAGCCAGCTGCGGCGCCTGCGGAGGACAGCTCTGTAGAAGCTAACGCCACCGCTCCCTCAGACCAGCCCCCGAAAGAGCCCGCGGAGGAGCCTCCTGCTGATGAGCCCGAAGTGGCCCCCGAAGAGACCCCGGTGCCTCAGGACGTGACGGTCAAGCGGATCGGACTGCACATCGGAGGGGAGCCCAATAGTGAAGCCAACAAGACGCGCTATGGCGGGCCGATCGAGGAACGTTTCGATGACTTCCGTCGCTGTCACCTGTTGGCCAAAAACCGCACCCGCAACGCCTCTTTCGGGGTCGATCTGCTGATCGGGGTCAAGGGAGGCCGCGCAAAGATCAACGACTACCGCACCTCATTGAAGGGAAAGGACTTTCACATGTGCGTGCTGGGCATCTTTGGCGAAGTGAAGTTTGATGCTCCCAAACGCCCAACGGTGATCAGCTACTCGCTGTTGTTCAAGGCCCAAGACTGAGCGGCAGCACTGAGTGGCAATAACCGGGCGGCAACAGACGTAGTCACAACAGCAGGCGTGTGAAGCCCGAAATCATCTACCAAGACGACAGTTTGCTAGTCGTCAACAAGCCGTCGGGCATGATCGTGCACAAGGGTTGGGCGCGCGATCCGATGACGCTTGTACGAGCGTTGCGCGAACAGTTGGGACAGCAATTGTTCGCCTGTCACCGGTTAGACCGCGGAACTAGCGGAGCGCTGGTGCTGGCACTGTCTTCGGAGGTCGCGTCGCAGTTGCGCGTGCAATTTGATGGCGCTGAGGTCGAAAAATCCTACCTCGCGTGGGTTCGGGGCTTTGCGCCGGAGTGCGGCTTGATTGACTACCCCCTGGCCAAAGACAAAGAATCCGAGCGCCGAGCGGCCCAAACCAGCTTTCGGCGGTTGGCGACCTGCGAGTTCGAAAACACGCGGGCGCCAGAGTATCCCCGGCGCTACTCGCTGGTTCTGGCGCGCCCGCACACGGGCCGTTTACACCAGCTGCGCAAACACTTCCGACACCTGAGCCACCCATTGATCGGCGACACCCGCTACGGCAAGCGCGAGCACAATCTATTGTGCGCTGAGCGCTTTGGCCTGCGACGCTTGGGGCTGCACGCCTCCCACCTGCGTCTGCGACACCCGCTCAGCGGTGAACTCTTGGAGTGGCGGGCGCCACTGCCCGCGGACTTGCTCGAGCCGCTGGCGAGCGCTGGCTTTGCGCAAGCAGCGGAAGCGGCTTTGCAGCAACCGATCTGGCAGCCCCCAAAGGACCTGCCGCGGATTTGAGAGTTTAGTGCCGACGCAGTTCGGCGCAGGCCTCATCTGAGTAGCCCGCGCACGCACGCTTCAGCAGTGACTTCTGCTCTAAAGCTTTGATCCCGGGCAAGCGGGACTTGAACAGGCAACCCACCGCGTCCCCGCTGCCGCAAGCCTGGTAGATCAGTCGCGTGCCCTTCTTCAGATCTTTGACGGCGCCCTTGCCTGAGATGTGCATTTCTCCTTGGCGAGCGCAGCCCTCGAGCACACCCTTTGCACATTGTTGTTTGAAAGTCTGGTAGGCGGCGGCCTCATCGCGTTCAACGCCTTTGCCGCTCTGCTGAGCGCGAGCTAGGCTCAGGCAGGCGTCCGCGTTGTCTTGGCTGCACAGACTTTGGAATGTCTTGACGGAAGCGGCCGGGTCCGCGTCGCGACCCCCACCTGACCAGCTCAACCGAGCGAAGCCCAAGCAAGCCTCCTCGTTCTTCAGCTTGCAGCCCTTGTCGTAGATGTTGGCTGCGCCGTTGGGATCTCGATCGATGCCGTCCCCGAACTGCAGCAGTAGGCCTAACTTTGCACACGCCTCACCGTTGCCGCCAGCGCAGGCCGGCCCCAGCAGTTTCGCGGCGCGCTCGCTGTTCTTCTTGACGGTGTAGCCGGTTGCCATCCAAATCGCGAGTTGGGTGCAGGCTGTTTCTTGCTTGGCTTCACATCCGGCTTCGAGCAGTTCAGCCGCCTCTTTGCGATCTTTGTCGATGCCGTCACCTTTGGCCAGCATGACCGCCAAGAGCCCACAAGCCGGCGCCATGCCGCCGTCACAAGCCTTACGGTAAGACTCTGCCGCCTTGGCTTTGTCCGCTTTGGTACCCAACCCGCGATATTGCATCTTGCCGAGCTCTAGGCAGGCGGTTGGCACGCCGTCAGCGCAGCCTTTGTTCAGTTTTGCGAATGCCGCTTTGGGGTCTTTCTCGACTCCGTCACCGCTTCGCAGCATCAAACCCTGCTCGACGCAGCTCTTGGTTCGGCCGAGCTTGCAGGCTTTGCCATAGAGCTTCATGGCTCGCCCCACGTCGAGCGTGACGCCTTTTCCTTCGCGGAAAAGGTTCGCAAAGTATTCGCAAGCGGCGGCGCTGTTCAGCTCACAGGCGTGATCCATGTTCTTGTAGCCGCTGAGAGTGTCCAGTTTGATGCCGGCGCCCTCAAACTGCATCTCCGCAACTTCGAAACACGCGTCGGCGATGTCGCCCTTGCAACCGAGCGTCAGCATTTGTAGTGCGCGCTCCGGCTGTTTGGCGAACCCCTCGCGGCCCGTTTTCGCACTCAGTCCGAGCTCGTAGCAAGCCGAGGGCTCGTCGTGCTTGCATGCGTCTTCGAACAGCTGGTGAGCCTTGCGCACGTTCTTGCTCGTGCCTGCGCCCTGCATCGTGAGCATTCCGAGTCGTCGGCAGGCGTCGTAGTCCTCTGCTTCGCAACCCTGCTGTAAATGAGCCACTATCTTCGGGGAGGACATTTGCACTTTGGCCTGCTTGTCCATCGCCATCTTCGCCAGGTTGCCGCAAGCGAGGGGACGGTTGCCGTCACAGCCTAGCTCGAGCAGGCGTTGTGCATTGGGTAGATCTTGCTGCGCGTCTTTTCCTTCCAAGAAGCCGATGCCGGCTACTTCACAGGCGCGCTTGTCCCCGCTGAAACACAAGCCCTCGCATTCGTAGATCAGCCCGGGTTCGCACTCCGTGCCTTCGAACTGGCTCGACTTGTTCCGCTTGTGCGGCTCTGCCTGGGGCCCAACGGCTCCGCAACCCAGGCAGAATGCGCACAGGCACAGAGCCAGACACCAAAGCAGGGCGCGGGCTCCACCGCTACGCCCCTCGACTACTCGTGTGGGGGTATGGAAAACCGCCCGTTGCGCCCAATGCCTGCTGGTATGCATGGCCCTGGGTTAGTGAGATCGCTCGAGCTTTTCAAGCGGCTAGCTCAGTTGGTTTTGGGACGAGGCTGGGCGGGGGCGCGCGTAAATGGGCTGTGCTCGGGGTGCACTCCCGCGGCGCCGACCCAGATGTGTTCCTTGGCGAGCGGCTTCAGACCCTCTTTGAAATCAAAGAAGACCACTTGCTCAGGCGCGTCAAAGTCGAATCCGTCAATGTTGGCCATGGTCTGAAACTTGAACAAGACGCATTTGCCCTTGGGCCCAACTGCGGCGGAGTCGACTTTTTCCAGTTGATGGGGCCGAAACCCCTGGATCCCACCCGGGCTGCAGACTTTTCCGGCGAACGTTCGGGTGCCATCGTTGGATGTGAAGCGGATCTTCAGCTGTCCGCCGTCTTGCCACACGGCGGCGCCGCGCACGGCGCCAGCCTGGAATTGCGCGGGCTTGCCGCTGAATTCACTCGCTTGCAGAGCGAGGGCGGCCGTGCTGATGAGCCCGGTCCCCAACGCGGCAGAAACAGCTGACTTCCACTTATTCATCGTCAAGACTCCAGTACCATCTACGCTGCGCAGCGGCGGATCTGCCCTACTCGCTCGTGGCGCAGCATACCCACAGTCACTCACGTTGTGGTGGCCAAAGCCAGATCTAAAGTTTCGAGCATGGTCGAAATCTCACTGGGGCTGACCCGCAGCTGAGGCATAAAGCGCAGGGTTCTTGGACGAGGCGCGTTGAGCAGCAAACCGCGCTCGAAGCACGCCTGAGTCACGGCCGCTGCCCGAGGCCGATCCAGCTCCACTGCGCAGAGCAGTCCCGCACCTCGGACCTGTGTGAAACCGTGCCTCATCCCCAACTCAGTGAGTCCTGCTTGGAGCTTCTCGCCGGCGGCTCGCACGCCGCTCAAGAGCTCCTGGTCGACGGCGTCAAGCACTGCGAGGCCGCAGGCCGCCATCAGCGGATTGCCGGCGTAAGTGCCGCCATGCTCGCCTGGCTCCAGCCCATAGGCGCGTTGGCTGCACAGCGTTGCCGCCAGGGGAACGCCACCGCCCAGTTGTTTGCCCAGGAGCAGCACGTCAGGGCGCACGTCTTCCGCCTCAAATCGGAACAGGGTGCCGGTGCGACCGATACCGGTTTGAATTTCATCCAGGATCAACAGCAGTCCATGCTGGGTGCACAGTTGCCGCACGGCGTTCAGATAGCCGGCGGGAGGCACGATCACGCCGGCTTCGCCCTGTATCGGTTCGAGCAGCACGGCTGCCGTTCGTTCGCTGATAGCCGCCTCCAAAGCGCCCACGTCAGCGTATGGCAGCTTGCGAAAGCCTGGAGGATTGGGAGGAAACATCTCGTCAAACCCGGGTTTTCCACTGGCAGCCATGGCGGCCAGCGTGCGCCCGTGAAAGCCGCCCTGAGTGCTCAGTACTTCGAAAGCACCTGAACGTTGATGCCGCCCCCACTTGCGGGCGAGTTTGATCGCTGTTTCAACAGCCTCCGCCCCGCTGCTGCAGAGAAAAGCCAGGTCCAAACCCGCCGCATCGCATAGCCGGCGGCAGAGCTCGAGCTGTGGGGCGTTGTAGTACGCAGGGCTCGCGCTCAGAAGCTGCTCGCTCTGCCGTTGCAGCGCCAACTGCAGTTCGTGCGGGGCGTGTCCGAGTGCGTTGACTGCCCAGCCTTGAATGAAATCGAGGTAGCGCTTGCCTTCGGTATCGAAGAGCCACGAGCCTTTGCCGTGGCTCATGATGACGTCGGGCCGCGGGATCAGCGGCATCAGGTGGTTGTTGGGTATCACGATGGTCTCCTTGGGCTAGGTGGGCGGACCCAAGAAACTTCTCGTGAGCCGCCCAGGTTACGGGCGGCTAGTGCTTGTCGAATGAACGCTCAGCAGCCGCCCGGCGCGAATGCGCGGGCCGCCGCACGCAAGCAGCTGCCATGGCTGGTGGTGACCAGCAGGAGTGTCTTGCGGAGCCGTTTCATCTTGGGCGCGTATTACCACGACCACGATGCCGGTCAAGACGAACGAGATCGGTCGGGAAACAAACGGGCCTTTCACCGTGATTGCCCGCTATACTCGACGAGTGGCGGCGACTCGGCTGAACCCAGGGGATTTGTTCGCGTCCGACTTCCGAGTGCTCTCGGTCATAGGCACTGGCAGTATGGGCGTGGTGTACCATGCGAAGCAGCTGAGCTCCGGACAGGATGTTGCGCTGAAGTTGATGCATCCGGCGCTGGCGGCCGACCCCAAGGCGGTGCATCGCTTCCAGCGCGAAGCGCGCTCACTCATGACCGTAGAAAGTCACCATGTGGCTCGGGTGAAAGCGACCGGTCAGGATGAGAATACGCACTTGCATTGGATGGCCATGGACCTGGTGCAAGGGATCAGTCTCAAGGAGTTTGTCGAGACGCACGACCCATTGCCGTCTGACACCGTGACGGACGTGGTGCATCAACTGTTCGCAGCGATGGCAGCGGCCCACTCCGCTGGCGTGGTCCACCGAGATCTGAAGCCAGACAACATTCTGGTCGATGTCACCCAATCGCCCCCGCTATTGAAGGTACTGGATTTTGGTATTGCCAAGGACCTGACCAGCAATACCGCCTTCAGCACGTCTCCAGGTCAAGGGACACCCCTGTGGACAGCGCCTGAACAGGCGCGACTCGATGACGTCCCACATCCACGCTCGGACATTTGGGCTCTAGGATTGCTGACGTTCTACCTGCTGACGGGCAAAGTGTTCTGGAAACATGCGCAGGGGCCGATGAACATCATGCAGCTGAGCGTCGAATTGATGCGAGCTCCGATCCCCGCAGCGAGCGAACGAGCTCGAGAGCTGGGGGTCGCGGAGCGGCTGCCGCCCAACTTCGATGGATGGTTTGCCCATTGCGTGACCCGGGATCCCGCGCAGCGATTTGATAACGCTGGGGCCGCGCTGCGTGCCCTGATGATATTGATGGACAGGCGAGGGCACCCACGACATCATCTCTGGTTGCCGGTGTACTGTGACGCGCTTCAGGGGGGCGTTTCAATCACGCACGATGCCAGTGACAACGGCATGCTGCTATTGACGCGTTCCAAACTCGCCGCTGAACAGTTGGTGAAGTTGCGGTTCACTGTGCCGCCGACTCAAGGTCAGACCTTTTCGAGTGAGGCGCGCGTGGTGCGCGTTGCAATCAACGAGGATGACCCCGACGGGCTTTGGCGTTTCAGGATTGCGGTCGCTTTTGAGCAGACGCTGGACGGGCTTGGCCCTCTGTTGACTCAGTTGGAAGCCGAGCTGAGCGGCTGAGATTGCTGGCGGGTCCAGCGCCAGAGTCACTTCGGGCGGGGCACCGAGATGATGTCGCCGAAGCTGGTGTAGTCATTTCCGCCCAAACGCCCGATCGGGTCCAGCTTCTTTAGATCGATGTTGGGCGAGGCGTCGTCGCCGTTTGCGGACACGATGATTGAATCCGCCACGTAGGCGTGCAGGATCTCACCGAAGACCAATGTTTGGCTGAGCCCATCGAGCTGGACGGTTTGGTGCAACTTGCAGCCTAGCGCTACGCGGCAGGCCTCCAGCCGAGGCAGAGCGAAACCGTCGAACTTAGTCAGGGTCAGCTGCGCGCGCTCCAACTCGGACTCGCCATGAGCGAGCGTGCGAGAAGTCTCCGTGACGGCCGTGGCCAACTCCCGGTGGGCGATGTGCACTACGAAATGGCGACGGGTTTGAATGTTGACCAGAGTGTCTTTGTTGGACGTGTCTGGCTTCTTGCCGACCGAGAACATCAGCAGCGCAGGGTTGCTGGAAATCCCGGCGAAGTAGGAGTAGGGCGCCAAGTTGTAGCGTTTTTCCGCCAGGCTTCCCGGCTCCGTCAGTCCGCCGTTATCCGAAAGGACCCAAGCGACTGGGCGCGGCACGATCACTTGAGTCATCAAACGGTAGCGCTCGCGCGCGGCTAGGCCGGCGACATCAATCAGCATGAGATTTTTCCTTCAAGGTGCGGCGTGAGCTCAGCGGTTGGGATCGTTTTCCGGGCGCCACTTGATGCTGCAGCCAACGCTCGGTTTCTGGGCAGTTTCCGGTCTTCCGCCGGCGAGCAGGGCGTCTACGGCAGCCCTCACATCTTCGCCTGTCACCGGGACCCCGTTGCCCGGTCGGCTGGAGTCAAACTGGCCGCGGTACGCGAGCTTGGCCTGCGCATCGAACACGAAGAACTCGGGCGTGCAGGTGGCGCCGAAGTCCAGCGCTGCGGTCTGCAATTCGTCATACAGATACGGGAACGTGTACCCAAACTCGATCGCGTCATCCGTCATCGGGTCGGGCGCGTCCGCGGGATGGGTGGTCACATCGTTGGAGCTGATGGCGACCATGTTGACGCCGCGGCTGTCGCAGTAGCGGCCAAACTCCGCGAGTTGGGGTTTGATGTGCACGACGTATGGGCAATGATTGCAGATAAAAGCCACCACGGAGACGCCCTGGCGCAGGCCGAAATCCGTGACCAGTTTTCCTCCCACTACCTCTGGCAGTTCGAATTTGGGAAGGCGGCCGCCGAGGGTTCGCATGCCTGAAACGGTTCTAACCATGGTCTTTCTATAGCGGTTTATCGGAAGAATTTCGAGGGGGGCGCTTCCCGAAAACCATCACGACGGCCAATAGGGTGATCAGCGAAAACAGATACACCAGGAATATGGGGAGCGTTTCGGTCGCAACCAATAGGTACGCAGCCGCAGCCACAGCCATCGCGCACAGCGCATACGGGAGTTGGGTCCAGACGTGCTCCAGCACGTCACAGTCAGTGGCTGCGCTCGACAGGAGTGTAGTATCACTCACGGGTGAACAATGATCGCCGAAGATGGCTCCGTCGAGCACGGCGGCGATCGTGGGCAGCAGTAGCACCAGTCCCCCGAGTCCGTGAGCGAGGGGAATGGCGGCTGGGATCAGGATCGCCATCGTGCCCCACGACGTTCCCGTGGCGAGTGAAACCAACGCCGCCGCCACGAAGGTGAGCAGCGGCACCCAGGTTGCGGGCAGGGCACCCTGTAAATGACCCACCAGGAAAGGGCCGGTCGCCAAATCTTTGCAGGCACTCCCGAGCCCCCAAGCACACACCAAGATAGCGAGCGGAAACAGGCCAGTCCGGAAGCCATCGCTGAGCGCGCGTCCGACCCCGCGCAGATCGAGCCTGCCTGACAGAAGACTCGTGGTCACGGCCAGCAGCGCTGCGATGATCGCCGACCAGAACAGCACCTGCTCGCTGTGTTCAATGCCTCCGACGACTTGGCGCCAATACGTCAGCGAAACCAGCTGGCTCGCTTGGATGCTGTGGAAGCCGCCGCCGTCCCAAAACAGGCCGAGCATGACGCACAACATCAATCCCCCCATTGGCAAGGCAGCGTTGAGCCAGATGCGACTGGCGAAGAAGCCAATACCCGTTCGCATCGACGACTGCAGCGGCGCCTTCGCCTGAGAGCCGAGCTGTTGCGCTTCGAGTTCGGCGCGCAACATCGGACCGAAATCGCGCTCGAAGTAGGAGGTGAAGAAGACCATCACCAAACAGAAAACGCAGTAGAAACGCATTGGCAGGGCCTGGATCAGCAAGCCGTAGCCGCTGATCCCCAGTTGCAGATCCTCAGTGTTTTGCTCCAAGAGCCCGATTTCGTAGCCCAGCCAAGTGGACACGAGAGCCAGTCCCGCGATCGGCGCCGCCGTCGAATCGACGATGTAGGCCAGCTTCGCGCGCGACACGCGATAACGGTCTGACAGCGGACGCATGCTCGGGCCGACGAGCATGCTGTTGGCGTAGTCATCGAAGAAGATCAGCAGACCGAGTACGAAGGTACCAAGCTTGACCGAACGAGCCGAACGCAGGAGTCGCTCGACGCTGTCGACGATAGCGTGTGTTCCGCCAGACGCTTCTGTCAGTTTGACCGTGCTGAGCACGGTCAGAGCAAAGCCTGCGATGTACAGATGCCAGGGGTCGGTGATGTTGTCCCAAACGTAGTGGCTGAAGCCGCTCGGGATGCCTTGGAGAAGGCCAAAACGCAGCAGACCAGCAGCCAGTAGCGCCAAGACCAGGGATAAGATCACGTGGCGCGTGATGAGCACCGCCGCTAGCGCGACGAATGGAGGCACCAGCGTGTGCCAGGTCAGCGTTCGAGCGGGCTGACCCTCCGCCGGGGGAAGCGTGACGTCCCCCAGTTGGGCCAGCAGCCACATAGCTACAGCACAAGGGGCCAGCAACCACAGTTGGGTGCGATGTTTGCGGAGCCAACCGGCAAGTTCTTCATTGTCCAAGCGCTACACCCACGTTCACACCTAGCACTGGCGTATTCAACCAGGCTGCGGGGGTCTAGCGTTTTCCTGAGCCTGCCTACTGCTTCTTGTTTCGGGGGGCGCCGGAGGGAACGACGATTTGGGGCAGCCGGGGCGCACCTGGAATTCGCTGACTGCCAGGAACGGGCGTTGCATCAAATCCCGCGGCTCTGGGTGGAGCGCTGCGCGGTGGATTACTGCGAGGGGCGTTGCTCAAGATCCGCTCTACTTCTTGGGCTACCGAGGGACGTGGAGGCATGCGAGGGCGCTCACGACTGGAAGGTGGGGGCGTCACGTCGCTACTTTCGTCCGCTTCTCGATATCGGGCGATGATTTCGCCCCGGTCGCCCACGGTGGTGGCAAACAACCTCAACTGATCGCGCGTCGCCTCTAGCGCAAACGTGAAAGAAGCGCGGATGAAGCCGCTAGCCAAGTGCCGCAGGATCCGCGTCGCCCGTGGACGACCAACGACGCCCAGCGACAACGCAAAGCCGGTATCGGTGTTGTTCAGGTCAAACCTAGTCTGGACATCAACGAAGGGCCGTTCCAGCGTCGCGCCGAGATGGCGGACGCACTCCGTCAGGTTGCCCCGCGTCAGCAACCCATCTGCGGAAAAGTAGCTGTGGGTGGCCAGCTCTTTGCCAACGGCTTCCAACGTCGAGCCGGAGCCGTCCCCCAAGCAGCGGTCCACGGCGAGCAAGAACTCTTCGGCGTCATCTAGCGAGATGAGCACCTCCGTGTGCTTTGAGTTCAGCACCTGGCTGTTTAGCAACGGTCGCAAATGTTCGGGCAACAGCCGATCGAGTTGAGCGCGAGCCTTGCCCCCTGTTTGGCGCTGCAGAGCTTCCAACACGGAACGCAAGAAGCTGGTGCGGAACAACTCTTTCCCCACGACGCCTTGCACTATAGGCGCAGACGTTGCCGTATCAAATAGCCACGAATCGTTCAGCTCTGCTTCGGCCCTGGGGCCTTGGCCGAACGAAGCCAATGGATTGCATTGTTCAAGATGCGGATCCCGGCGTCACCCGCGAGGGACAAGATCGACTCTGGGTGGAATTGCAGTGCCGCGATCGGCAATGTCTGGTGTTCAACCGCCATGATCACACCGTCATCCGAGAACGCCGTGGCACGTAGACACTCCGGCAGCTCGTCTTTTTTGGCAAACAGTGAGTGGTATCTGCCTGCACGAAATCCGCTCTCCAAACCATCGAACAAAGCGGACTGCTCGATACGAATATGAGCTGGTTTGCCGTGCATTGGGTAGTCGAGCACACCCAACTTCCCACCGAAGTGTTCGACGATGCCCTGCAAGCCCAAACAGACGCCGAATATCGGCAGCTGTCGCTGAAGAGCGGCGTCAATCGTTGCGCTCAGATTGAAGTCCGAGGGGCTTCCGGGGCCGGGGGACAGGATCACCAAGTCCGGCTTCAGCCTGTCCCATTCGGAATCTGGAAACCCAGTGCGCAGCGTGGTCACCTCGGCTCCGGTTTGGCGCACGTAATTGGCGAGCGTGTGCACGAACGAATCTTCGTGGTCAACCAATAGGACCCGTAGCTGTTTACCCGCAGCATACTGTACGGGTTGGCTCCGACGTTTGCTGCCGCCGAAACGCACTGCGTCCAAGAACGCAGACGCTTTCACTCGCGTCTCGCGTTCCTCCGCGTCGGGGTCGGAATCGAACAACAGGGTGGCGCCGGCCCGCACTTCCGCCTTGCCGGACAACAAACGTACGGTGCGTAGGGTGAGCCCCGTGTTCAAGTTGCCATCGAAGCCGATCATCCCGATTGCGCCTCCGTACCAAGCGCGAGGCGACTTCTCAAACGCCTCCACTTGTTGGATGGCCGCGGGTTTCGGAGCTCCCGTGACCGTGACGGCCCAGGTATGAGACAGAAACGCGTCCAAAGCATCAAACTCGTCGCGCAGCGTGCCCTCGACGTGATCCACGGTGTGGATCAGCTTGGAGTAAAGCTCGATTTGGCGTCGCCCGATCACGCGCACGCTCCCAGCGACGCAGATCCGGCTCTTGTCATTTCGGTCGACGTCCGTGCACATCGTCAGTTCGGACTCGTCTTTGCGTGAGTCCAGCAGTTCTCGAATGCGCTCGGCGTCTTCGACGGCGTCATTGCCGCGCGGAATGGTGCCCGAGATGGGGCAAGTCTCGACGCGCTGCCCTTCGACGCGAACGTACATCTCGGGCGATGCGCCGATCAGATGCTCCTGCCGCCCCAAGTTGAGCAGTAACGCGTACGGCGCCGGGTTGTGCTCCTGCAGATAGCGGAAGATCTCTGAGGGGGTGCGAGGGCACGGCTCCGTGAACGTCTGGCTCAAGACCAGCTCGAACAGGTCACCTCGCTTGAAGAACTCCTTCGCTTTGCGCACGTTGGCGGAGTACTCCCCAGGTTCATGGTCGCAGCTCGATGACACGCTAGCTGTATCCGCAGCCGCACCCAGCGCTTGCACGCTGCCGTCGCGTGCCAGACCCTTGGTCGATTGACCATCAACCTCGAACTCGTACAGCAGTCGGCTGGCGCGTTCCTTTTGGCGGTCGACGACCACCAAGTTGTCCGGCAGATAGAGCACCAGATCACGCTGGTCTGTCGGGCGCTCACGATGCAGTTGGATGGGCTCGAACTGGAAACACAAGTCGTAGCCGAACGCGCCGTACAACCCCAGGTGCGCATCCTCTTCGGAATAGAACAGGTCACGCAACGCGCGTAGAACGGAGAACACGGATGGCTGGCGGCTGCGTTGCTCTTCGGCGAAGCGCTCGGTCGTTTGGTGGACGCGGCCTTCGACCAGACGAGCGTCGGGCTGGCCTACCGACTCGACGGCGCTGGTGGCTTCGAGTTGGCGCAGCACCGCAGGAAGTAGGATCTCGCCACGGGCGTTGAGTGCTTCGACCTGGAAACTGAGCGCGTTGGCTGTAAAGCACAGCGGCGGGTCTACGAAGCCGATGTCCCAGCGCGAGTAGCGTCCTGGATAGTCGTAGCCGGACGACAGCAAGACGCCGCGTCGTTCATCGAGCGCATCCACGAGTTGGGGCACGACGACATCGGGGTCAATCAGCTGCGCCACGCGCTCGATTGTTAGCTGACCCTTGGTGGTGTACAGCAAGCTGTCGAGGACTGGGCGTTGGGAGAGAGGTTGTTCCATGATTCGATTAGGTTCGTGGCAGCAGGCCGAGTTTGTCGGATGGAGTGTATGAGAACAAGTTGAGGGTCGGAATTCCGGCAGAAACGCAGGACAAAACGAGAAAAGCCGCCCGGTGGGCGGCTCTTTTGCGAACATCGAGCAAGTGCTTGCTCAGCTCGCGAGTCTACGACGTGGCCACCCAGGACGCCGCAGCTCGTGCGTCATGGCGCCACCACCAGCTCGGGCGCTGGCAATTCCGGCGGCATTGGCCTGATACGGATAACAACATCGCGGCGTCTAGCTTCCGTGGTTGTGACGGGGAGGTCAAGCGGTTTTTTCTTGCAGTTTGGCGGGCACTGAACGCCGGCTACAGCGCGAAGGCCCGCACTTGGTTTTGCGCTGACAGCGGGACCAACACACGCTGGCGCTTGGGGTCAAAACCCAAATCGCCAGGGGTCCGCTGAGCGGACAGCACTTGCTTGAGTTGACCGGACAGGTCACCCGCTTTGCTGGCTGCCAGAGCCTGCTGGGTGGCGCCGTCTACGACCACGAACCAAGGCCCCGAAGCCACCACAACCGCCTGGTCCTTTTCGATCTTGTAGAGCGTGTTCTTGCCCGTGGCCTTCAGACCACCAGCGCTGGACTCGGTGCCGACCTCGGACAGATAGATCTCACCGGTTGAGCTCACAGCCACGTCGCTCAAGCGAGTGGCGTTCGGCACAGGTACTGACGACTGAGGTTTGCCCGTTTGAAGATCGAAGCGGCGCAGTGCATTGAGATCCGCCACTAGCAGCGTGTTGCCTGCGATAGCCATGCCCTTGGGGGAGTGTAGCTCCACGCCGTCTTGTGACCCGTCAACGAACTTCAGCTGTTTGACTTGGCCGTCCGGCGACAGTCGAGAAATAAAACCGTTGCCATCCGCGGCGAGCACGCCATCCGCAGCGTTGCTGACCAAGTAGCTGTCTGAAGCAGCGTCGTAGAGCACCGCTGAGGGACTGCGAAGTCCGATGTTCTCAAATACCAGCGCCGCGGCTGGAGCGGGAGCAACCTTCTTTT
>JBNLEN010000050.1:0-38851 GCA_050304975.1 Polyangiaceae bacterium | reverse complement strand
TCAGACTGAGCTGGCCCCAGAAGCAGCGAAGCTTGCTTGTTCACCGCGGCCAATTGGTCGGCGTCAGCCTCCGGCAGCTGGGCGGACGCTTCAGCGCTCTGCTCGAGCGAGGCGATGAACGCGAGCTCCGCGCTACTCTGGGCCAATGCCGGCTCCGCTGCCACCAACGGCGCCGCCAACACTCCCGCCACAACTCCGACGCCCGCGGAAGCCAGCCCGCGATAGCCGGCGGTCCCCTGCGGACGTTTGAGCTGCCACAAGCAGAGCATGAACGTCAGACCCACCACAAACGAGAGCGCCAGCACCAACAACAGATGCGCCCCAAGAGCCTCACCCGTGCACTCGCTCACGCTGGCACCGCAAAACTGGAGCGCGCCCAGAGTCACGAAAGAGCCAGCGGTGACCTGCACGGCCAAGCTGGCCAGGTGCAAGCAACACAGCAGCGCCAGAGCTAGGGCAGCGGCGTAGGCACCGACGTCGCGACGCGTCGGATAGACGGTTACCAGGCCGCCCGCGACCAGTGCGACCGTGGCATACCCAGCAGCTGTCACCGCCGCGGTCAGCATCAGCCCCAGCAGACCTTCCAAGTCCCCCGCCGTCCACAACGCGGGGCCATGCACCACGCTCCAGTCCACCACCGCCAGCGAGGCGCCGAGCAGCGCCCCGACTCGCACGTAGCGGAGAGTACTGCTGGCGCGTTGGTAAGCCGTCATGGCAACGAGCCACTATAGTGGTGGGTGTCAGTGTCGCAACAATCGCCCCCCCCAAACGACCTCAACTGAGCCAGTTTCGTCGTTCAATCGACGCTCACGGCAACGAACGCGACAGGCTGCTGACAGCCGGCGACAAGTCGCTGACAATTGCCCGCGTGAGACGGGTAACCTCGACGCAAGGCTGCCGCCGAAGCTGAACGTTCGCTTCGACGGCAGGAGCGCAGAACACCGGCCTCAGTTCGTCTGGGTGCGAGCCGCTTCGCGGGCCGCTACCTGGTCCAAGTACTCTTGGGAAGGCTGCGGCTGGGACTCCAACGCTGCCCTCAAAACCTCATCCAGGTGGGTGACGGGCACGAACTCCAGCTCATGCCGGATCTCTTTCGGCACCTCTTCCAGGTCCGGGCGATTGCGCTCGGGGAATATGATGCGACGAATGCCTGCGCGATGTGCCGCCAGAGTCTTTTCCTTGAACCCTCCGATGGGCAGCACGCGTCCGCGCAAAGAGATCTCCCCTGTCATGGCGACGTCATGTCGCACGCGGAGCCCGGTGAGCAAGGACACCAGCGCCGTGAACATGGTGATGCCCGCGCTGGGCCCATCTTTGGGCATGGCCCCTGCGGGGATGTGAATGTGCACGTCACTCTTTTCCAAGAAGTCCTTGGGAATACCGTACTTTTCAGCATTGCTGCGCACGTGGCTCAACGCTGCGTGAGCGCTTTCCTTCATCACGTCACCCAGCTGACCCGTGAGCTGTAGCTTGCCGGTCCCGAACATGCGCGTGGCCTCGATGAACAGGATCTCGCCACCGGCACTGGTCCAGGCTAGCCCCGTAGCCACGCCGGTTTCTTCCGTGCGCTCTGCCACTTCGCTGGTGTACTTGACCGGTCCCAAGAACTCGCGCAGATCCTCTTCGTTCTTGATGATGCGCTTGGTGTCATCGCCCTCGGCAACCTTGACCGCCACACCACGAATAACCGAAGCGACCTGACGCTCGAGCGAACGCACGCCGGCTTCACGCGTGTAGTGCTCGATGATTTCTTCGATCGCCTCGTCCGTGATCTCAACTAGCGCTTCTGATAGGCCGTGCTCTTCCAGCTGCTTGGGGATCAAGTGCTGGCGAGCTATCGCCAGTTTCTCCCGGCGCGTGTAGCCCGGCAAATCCAGGATTTCCATGCGGTCACGCAGTGGCGGCGGGATTGGATCGGCCACATTCGCCGTCGCCACGAACATCACCTTCGACAGGTCGTAGGGGATCTCCAAGTAGTGGTCCGCGAAGGTGTTGTTCTGCTCCGGATCCAGAACCTCGAGCAGCGCCGCGCTTGGATCGCCGCGGAAGTCATGACCGATCTTGTCGACCTCATCCATCATGAACACCGGGTTGATCGTGGCAGCCTTCTTCATGCCCTGGATGATCTGCCCCGGGAGCGCACCAACGTAGGTGCGGCGGTGCCCGCGAATGGCAGCCTCGTCGTGGACGCCGCCGAGCGACACGCGCACGAACTTGCGCCCCAGCGCTCGAGCGATGCTCTTGCCCAATGAGGTCTTGCCCACGCCGGGTGGCCCAAGCAAGCACAAGATCGGTCCGCGCTTGTCTTTCTTCAACTTACGGACCGCCAAGTACTCGACGATGCGCTTCTTGACCTTTTCGAGACCGTAGTGGTCCTCATCCAGGACTTTGCGCACCTCGGCAATGTCCATGTTGTCTTCCGTGGAATCCGTCCATGGCAGGTCCAAGATCCAGTCCAGGTAGGTGCGCACGACAGTGTATTCCGCGCTGCCGACCTGCATCGAGCGTAGCCGCTTGAGTTGCTTGCGGGCTACATCGTTCGCTTCCGTCGGCAACTCGGCCTTGGCGATGCGCTCCTCGAGTCCGTCGAGATCGCCTTGGTCGCCTTCGTCTTCGCCCAGCTCTTCCTTGATCGCCTTGAGCTGCTGCCGCAGCACGTACTCGCGCTGGTTCTTTCCCATCTCTTCTTTGATCTGGGAATTGATGCGCTCGCGCATCTTGAGGATCTCCAGCTGGCGCGTGAGCAGGCGAAGCACTTTGCGAATCCGCTCTTTGACATCCACGGTCTCAATCAACTGAGCCTTGTCTTCGACCGGAGCGTCCAGATTGGCCGCCACGAGATCGGCCAAAGCGCCCGGTGCTTGGATCGAGTCGATCAGCGAAGCGGCCTCGCGCGGCAATTCCGGCATCAGCTGGATCACCTGCTTGGCGACGTCACGCAGACTCATTGCCAGCGCTTCAGCTTCTACATCCTCGAGCGGCGGAGATTCGACCCGCTGGATGCGCGCCTTCATGTACGGCGACTCCTGCAGACACTCCGAAAAGCGAATACGGGTCAATCCCTGCAAGATGAGGGAATAGTTGCCCGAGCTGTGCTTGAGCGCTTTGAGCACCCGAGCTGCGCAGCCCACTGGGTAGAGATCGTCGGTTCCAGGATCGTCGGTAGTCGGGTCACGCTGTGCAAAAATTGCGATCACTGGTGACGGGTGATCGTGCACATCTTCCACCAGTGCGACCGACTTCTCACGTCCTACATCAAAAGGTGCGACGGCACCGGGAAACAGCACCGCGTTCCGGATGGGCAGCACGGGCAGTTCATCACCAAAACGCAGCTCTTCTTCCGACGGGGGGGCTACGCTGGGGGTGGTTGGCTTTTTACTATCACTCATATCTACCTACGCTCTTTGGCGTTCACGTCTGTACGGTACTGTTCATGCGACGTCCCGAGCCCCTTTGCAAGCGAGTGGACCCACAAGCGCGCAACATCGGCTGGCTGCCACCCTGGGAAGGTGTGCAAGCGGTGGGCTATCGGATTCCTTGGCCTTGACCAACGCCGCGGCCGTGTTAGGCACCGACAAACTGGGGCGTCAGCGCATTTTTTCGTCTAAACCAAGCGACGTGAACACAGCATTTTTCGGGACTCCGCCGATCGCGGTCGCCGCGCTGCAAGCGCTCAACGAAATAACGAACGTCGTCGGTGTGGTCTGCCAACCCGACCGCCCAGCAGGCAGAGGGCTGAAACTTCAACCCTGCGCCATCAAGCAGGCCGCGCTGGAGCTAGGGCTAGAAGTCCACCAGCCGCGCAAGGTCAAGACGGGCACCTTGCACGAATGGCTCGCGGAGCGACGGGTCGAAGCTGTCGTCGTCATGGCCTACGGGCGTATCCTACCTCCTGCGGTTCTTACGAGTCCGCGCCTCGGCTGCATCAACCTGCACGCATCGCTGCTGCCCAAGTACCGAGGGGCAGCCCCGATCAATTGGGCAATCATGCGGGGCGAGACGCACACCGGCATCTCGCTCATGCAGATGGAGGAAGGTCTGGACACGGGCCCAGTCTTCGCTCAGCGCAGCATTCCCATCAGCGCCGAAATGAACGCCGGGGAGCTCGCCCAACAGATGTCGGCATTGGCGGCAGAGTGCGTCCGGCTGGACCTGCCAAGCGTCTTTAAAGGAGCAACCCCAACTGCCCAAGATCACAGCGCTGCAACCCATGCGCCGCCAATTCTGCGCGAGCACTGCGAGGTGGACTGGGCGCAGCCAGCGGAGCAGATCCACAACCAGGTTCGCGGCCTCGCGCCTAGACCCAGCGCATTCTCTTGGGCTGGTGACAAGCGGCTCAAGCTGCTGCGCACCAGCGCGTCCGATTGGGCGCGCGACGAAGCGGCATCACCGGGCAGAGTCATCGTGTGTCAAAAGGGACTGATACTGGTTCAGACTGGAAGTCGGCCCTTGCAGGTGCATGAGGCACAACTCGAAGGCCGTAAGGCGCTCGATGCGGACCAGTTGATCAACGGCCGGGCCCTGACCACTGGGCAACAACTTGGGGCCCCAGCGCAAGACGGCGCTCGCGATGGCTGAACACGCAAGGCTTATTGAAGATTTGCGCACGGAATTCCCCGGGTTCCGAATCGTCTATAAGCGATCGAGCCGCCTATCGAAGCTCATCGATGTGCTGCTCAAGCTGGTCACGTTGGGCGGACAAGACCGCTTCCTGACGCGCTATCACACGGTGATCGGCGATACGCTGTACGTTCCGGATAGTTGGGACCAGATGACTGACGTCGAGCGCGTCATTCTATTGCGCCACGAACGCGTGCATCTGCGCCAGCGGCGGCGATACACGTTCTTGGGCATGGCCTGCATCTATCTGCTACCGCTATTCCCGCTTGGACTGGCCTACGGTAGAGCGCGCCTGGAATGGGAGGCATACACGGAAACGCTACGAGCCACCGCTGAGTTACGCGGCCTCGAGGCAGCCCGATCGAGTGCGCTCAGAGAACACATTGTGGGACGATTCCTGGGGCCAGACTATGGTTGGATGTGGCCGTTTCGCGGTGCTGTGGAGCGCTGGTACGACCAGGCGCTCCACAGCATTGCCCAGGACTTCGCTTCGGAAGCCTCGCGACAAGGGCGGCTATCGGCCAACCAACCAGAGTAATGGCGTGCTAAAACTTTGTTCGCTGCTGCGGGCCAATGATGTGAAGCTATGCCACGTCGAACATTTCACTCTGCGGTGAAAAATAGCGATGGTTGTCGTCGAGGGTCGCAACAAGCGCAAAATCAGGCTCAGCTACGGCCAGCTGATTGTGCTAACCCCGCGAACCACACAGCAAAAGACCAGTTTTTAGACCAGACAGCACGCGTCGCTCGTAGGCGCGACATCAGCCCAGAGCGCAACCCAGCACACCCATCAAACTCAATTCGGAACCCGCGCAAGCGGGCTCAGATCCCGTGATAGCGGAAGTGGAAGCCCAATCGTGAAGATCTCTTGTCCCTCCTGTTCAGCTAAGTACTCCATCGCAGACGAGAAGGTTCAGGACCGCCTGGCCAAGATCCGATGTCGCAAGTGCGGCACGACGATTGTGATCGACGGCAAAGTCGATCCCCCCACGGTGCAGGCTGCGGACGCCGACAAGGGCGGCGACGCAAGTGCTGGGCCTGGGGCTGCAGATGGACCAGGTCCCGACCAATACACGGTCGACATCTCCGACGACGATCAGCGCAACATGACCGTGCCGGAAATAGTTGCCGCCTACAACGAAGGCACCGTCACTGCAGACACCTACGTTTGGAAAGAAGGAATGTCAGACTGGGAGCCCCTGGCTGACGTACCTGAGATCAACGATGCGTTGCATGCGGCCGCAGCTGAACCGGAGGAGCCCGCCGCCCCTCCGAGCGCGGAGGCTGCGACAGGTGGCCTTGGTGCTGCTGCACTGGCCGGCGCGCTCGCGGGAGACGTGGCCCCTCCTGCGCCGGAAGAACCTCCAGTCGAAGAACCCAGAGCCGCCATGCGCAGCGGCGCCGGCCGTGGCTCAGCCGCCGACCTATTCGGCAGCATCGACGCCGCAGGTGGCGAGCACGATGTGACGACGAGCGCCCCCGGCGACGAAGCGGACGCGCCCGTCGCAGCTACAGGCGCTCGAAACGAATCCTCCGTGTTGTTTTCGCTCAGCGCGCTGACTGCAGGAGATGACGGCAAGAAAGCGGAAGGCTCCGGAGTCACCGAAGACTCTGGGTTGATTGACCTCGCCGCCTTGACTGCCAGCGCCGATGCTCCGGCGTCCAGTGGTGGCCCCAGCATCGACTTGGGCTCAGCCCCGCTTGCGCCTTCTCCATTGGGATCCGCTCCACTGGGTGGAGCGCCACTGATCGGCGGCACGTCAGCTCCGCTCGGCGTCGAGGCCATGCCGGTCCATCAGAGCAGCAACAAGGGCCCCATGATCATCGGCGGCGGCATCGTAGTGGCTGCGTTGATCCTGGGTGGCGTGTTCATGATGAAGGGCGGTGATGAACCCGCCCCAGCTACCGGGCCCGTTGCTTCAGCAGTCCCACTGCCCACGACCCCCGCAGAGCCGGGGTTGGCAGCTGCGGCTGCAGCGGATCAGGCGGAGGACAAGAAAGAAGAGACCGCCGCAGCTGACGCCGAAGACAAGGCGGAGGACAAAGCCGAAGACAAGGCGGAGGACAAAGCCGAAGACAAGGCGGTGGCTGCAGCTCCCAAGCCCAAGAGCACTTGGCGGCCAAAGAAGAGCACCAGCCGTCCGAAGACCACCAAGTCGGCCCCCAAGACCTCTTCCAAGCCGAAAGAGACCAAGAAGGCTCCGGCTCCCAAGAAGAAGACTTGTGGCTGCAAGCCCAACGACCTGATGTGCGCCATGCGCTGCAGTGCCAAGTAGCGCCCCTGCAATCTCCAAACGGACCTCGACCGACGGCACGTCTCAGCGGCGTAGCCGTCGGCAGGTAACAGGGCATTCGTAACCGAGTGACCTAGCCCGCAGCACAGAGCCTCATGCCGCGCGGCCTGCCACAAACAGTCAAACGCCTACTCTTCCGCCAGCGGAGCGGGGACCTCCAGGTGGACCTCCCCGACCGGCGCTCGGGCCTCGAAGACCGCGCCTCGACGGTCCGCCACTCCCAGGCGGATCAGATCATCCGCTAGCACCAGGGCAAACGGCGCCTGTTTGGTGGGCTGCGTCTCCCCGCCCCCGACCACGAAAACGACGACATCCTGAGCTTCTTTGGGCGCAGCTGCCGCTGTCGTCGGCTCCAAGCACGCCGCCGCGACGCGCCCGTCAACGTCCTCGGCCACGCAGCGCTCCAGCGCGCGAGTGTCCTCCGGCGACAACTCACTGCGGGATTGAAGCAATCGAGCCGCCCGTTGGCGGACCAGAGGCGAAGCATCCCTGACCACCAGCCAGCGAGCGGGATGCTTCGCGCAACGCTGCCCCAGTAGTCGCAACGCAGAAACCACGTTGGCCCGCACGTAGGCACGTTCATCTTCGAGTGCCGCGCACAGTGCAGCAGGGACCGGCTCGAGCGGGTTCTGAGCACCAGCTTTCGCTGGCTTCATGCCCTGAAACAGGCGCGCCATTGCGGCCGCCGCGTTGCCAGCCACGGCGACGTCGCGATCCGTCAGAGCCTCACTCAGCAGTGGAAGTGCTTGAGCGCTTCCCGCGATCCCAAGAGCCCACACCGCGTTGGCCCTCACCCGGCTGTCTCTATCTGCTGCCAACTGCATCAACGTCGCCGCTTGCGAGCGATGTTCGGCCAAAGCTTCGGCGACCTTTTGTCGTGTTTCACCCCGCGAGGAGGCGGCCAGCTGCACCAGTTGGCGAGGCCCTTCAGCCCCCCGCATGCGACCCAGCGCTTCGATTAACGCATCGCGCAGCCCCCCACCTGAACCCGCGATGAGCCGCGCAACGCGTTTGGCAATCTTTGGATCATCCGCACGTGACAGTGGACCCGCTAGCGCGAGAGCTGCCGCCAACCGATCCTGTTGGCTCGCCTGTTCCAAGATCGTGAGCAACGCCGGAGCCACCGCGGCATCCCCCATCCGCCGTAATGCTATGGCCGCTTCTCTTCGGATCCGAGGATGTTCGTCTTCCAACGCCTGCACTAGCAGTTGGGAGTGCTGCCGAGCACCGACCCGACCGAGAGCGTGCAATGCCGCAACACGCAGGCGCAGAGGCGCCTTTTGTCCTGCGAATGGCAGCAACCACTTGGCGGCGCGTGGCTCGCCAGTTTGCCCAAGCAAAGTGATCAGCGCCACGCGTTCCTGCGGCTTGCCTCGGGTACGGCCGAGCGCCACGGCGATCGGTTCCACGGCCCGACCATCTGGGGCCGCACGCCTCAGAACTTCGCCCGCAGCGACCACGGCGTGGCGCCGGATCGTTGGGTCGTCACTCAGCAGTGCTTCCAGCACGATCGGCAACGACTGAGGGTCCTGCAGTGCGGCAAATGCTTCCAGTGCGGCGCTAGCGCTGACGGCTCGTTGCTCCCAGGCTGTGCGGATCCATGCGAACGCTTTCGGCGAGCCACTGCGCGCCAGGGCAAGCGCGCAGCCATCCGCACGTAAGGGACTGGGCTGGTCACGCAGGCAGTCGCCCAAAGTGTCCACCACTGACGACGCGATGCGCACCAGCGTCTGCTGCGCCTGGGTGCGCAGCTCAGCTCGATTGGAGTCCAAAGTGCCAATCACCAGGCGCGCGGTGCGCTCGTTCCGATGCATGCCCAACGCCTCAACCGCAGTGACGCGCACCGTGATGTCATCATCCTGCTCGAGCACGGACGCCAGGGCATCCACTGCCTCCGAAGCGCCTGAACGGCCCAGCGCGACAACCGCCGCAACCCGCACCAGGGGATCACTATCGCGCAGCGCCAGCACCAAGCCGCTCACGACGCGCGGCCCGCCTAGCGTGCCCAGCGCCCTCGCCACCGCGCGGCGCACAATCGAACGAGTGTCTTGGATCTTGCCAACGAGCGGCATGATGCTCCTGGGATCGCGCAGCCGTTCCAGTGCGGAAATGACGGCTACCTGGACCTGAGGATTGCTGTCATCCAGGTGCCCGAGCAGCGCCAAAGTAGCTTCGGGCAGGCGCGTGGAGCCCAGCGCCTGGGCCGCTGCTAGACGCACGTCAACCTCGGGATCCGCCAAAGCTCTGCCGAGTCCAGCAACCGCCTCACGGTCGGGACTGAACACCCCGAGCACTTGAGCCGCCACCTGGCGTACGCGAGCTTCTCGATCGCTGAGCCAACCACGAACCACCTGACTCGCTGGCTCGAAACGGACCCGAATCGCGGCCTCGGCCGCCGCCATCCTCACATGGGGATCTGCATCCGCGAGGGCCCGCGGGAGTAGGCGACGAGCAGCACTCTGGGGCAACTCGAGCAAAGCTTCCGCCGCCTTCCGCCTATCGGAAACGTCTTCGGAAGCGAGATCACGCTCCACCTGCTCGATCGTGTTGGGCCAGACCATGGCGGCAGCCGGCGTCGACAGGGAACTCCAAGCCACCAGCACCAGGCTGGCAAACCACGCGCGTCCAGTCATTCGCCAACCCTAGCAGCTCAGCGACCGCCGCAAGCCCAAACCAGCTAGTGTGGGGTCAGCTAAGACCGGTCTGGCGGCGCGCCATCCAGTGGATCCCCAGCAGAGAGGTCGAAATCAGCGCCCAGACCCAAGCGGGCAGCAGTGGCGATGCCTGCCTCTGGGCGGTCACCAGCGTGGACGCTGGCATCGGCAATGAGCCAGCATCCGCATAGTACGTGGCCATGCCGCCAGTGGCCTCCGAAATCGCCGCCAGTCGCTCCAGATCTGGGCGACTGTCTGCCCATGCCTCGCCGCCCTGTTCACACGCGAAGTCATGCCGGGTAGCTGGAGATGCGCCAACCACGACGCGGGCGGCGTATCCGCCCTCCTGGAGCCCTTCCACAGTCACGTCGACGCTTGAGCTGTGGTTGTCTTTGACTTCCTCGACGATAGCTTCGCCCTTCTCGTTCGAAAGGCGCTCCAGCTTGAGGGTGATGTCCCCGCTCATGCCGGGCAATCGATGCACGCGTAGCGTCGTGGGTTCCCCAACGATGCAGTCGCCGACCAACTCGACCCGGGCCGCTTCGTAGCGCGGGTCGCGCATCAACCATCCCAAAAGCCCATCCCAGAGGCCGCCGTAGGCGCGCCCCGACACGCTGCTGGCCAAGTCTCCGAACGCCAAGCGGTGAGTGGAATCCACGCCGAGAGCGATCGCGCGACCATCCCCCGCTTCCCCCAGCGCCAAGACCGGCATTCTGCGCGTCCCGGCAGAGAGTTTGGAATGCTCCAACAAGACAATCGCGCCTGGGCGTGGGCTGCCCAACAGATTCGCCCCGCTGAACTCGGGCAGTTCCCCCCCCAGTAGTGAACGCAACTTGCTCGTCACCGGGGCCACTCTGCCCGCCTCAGTATAGGCTGGCGTGAACTCCGTCGAGTCGAAGGACTTTCCTTCGCGTGGCTGCTCGACGGGGAGGATCGAATCGAGCGGCGTGCCTGCGTAGTTTCCGCCCGCGAAGGACGAAGGACCGCCCACCATGATCAGCCCGCCGCCCTTCTTCACGTAGCGTTCCAAACGCACCAGATAGCGCGACAGCTTGTAGCGAATCGCATCGATGTCTTGCAGGATCACCGCGTCGAAGCTGGGTAGATGTTCCGTAAACAGTTCATCTACTGGGAAACGGATCAATGCCAATTCGCGCTCGGTCGCACCTGGGTCGTCGGTCTCTCCGCGGAGAATGAAGAAAGCGACGGTATCGACCGCCTCGTCGCTTTTCAGCCAAAGCCGTAACGCGCGCACATCATAAGTGGGCCTTCCCGCCAGGTGCAGCAACCGCACCCGTTCTTTGGCCACGGAGAAAGTCAGGTAGCGGACGTCGTTGGCCGCAATCCGGTCACCCTCAGGCGGGTCGATTTTCACCTCGATCACCCGCGACCCGGCGCGGTCCAAGGTGATCTCCAACTCGACCTTTGCCACTCCGTTTTCGACTTTCGCTTTCCCGGAAGCCAGCTCCACTGGCTCTTCGCCGTGCAGCAGCTCACGTACCGTCAGAGGTACCGACGAGCAGTCGAGATCCTCAGAGCAGCCGACCTCCACGGTCAGCGGCAGCCTCTGGTGAGCAACTGCAGCGCCCGCCGCTCGAACGCTTCGGATGCTGGCGTCCGTGGGGGCACGCTTGATCAGAGCGAGGGTGTGGATAGGCACGTCCAGCCCCCCGAGGGACTGCTTCAGACTGTCAAGCGAAGGAGCCTCCTCCGGACGAGTCAGGCGGCCATCGGTCACGACCACCACCGCCTGGGGACGTTCCCCGGGCGCTTGCTGAAGATGAGCGATTGCTCCGGTGAGATCGCTGTCGGTCGGACGCTTGTCACGCTTGCGCTGGTACTTGATGGGCGCCCCCTCACCAAAACCCAACACGCTGAGGCGCGCTTCCTTGAAGTATTGTCTCAGGCGCTTGACCGCCCCGCGCGCGCGTAGACTCCGAGGATGCTTGACGACTGGAATTTCGAGCCGTCGCGACTCGTCAACCAGTACGACCACCCGCGGCCCGAGCTGGTTCGTCTCGGCCTCGACCAAGACCGGGCGAAACAGGGCCATGGCGAGCGAAAGCGTCGCCAGCGTGCCCGTCACAAAAACCACCAGCGAGCGCTTTTCTTGCCGCCTCAACTCCAGCAGCAACAACAGCACACTCAGCACCAACAACCCGGAAGCCAGAGCGACTACCGTGTTGCTCAGGTCATCGGTCAGAGCAAAGGACGTCTCATCCATGGTCAAGTCGGGCCCGGGTCCTCACCGCATACGCCCACGCCGCCGCATCAGCTCTTCGGCGTGAACCTGGTCGTCCTTGTAGTCCGAGCACAGTACGTACATCGCGATGTTGACCGCGAGACGGATCGCCCGTTGGCGCGCCATCGGGTCCGTGGACTCCATAGGCAGACTCCAGTTCTCGGCGCTCTCGGCGCCGTTGCGAGCCAGTGCGCCCAACAAGTCGTGTGATGAAAAGATGACCTGCACTTGCCGGCCACGAATCATCGCTTCTAACTCGGGCGGGCCGTTGACTCGTCCGATGGGACGATCCACCAAATAATACGACTTGTACAGGACGTGGTCCTGAGGAAGTTTGACCACAGGCAATTCGGGTAAGACCGCCTGCAACTCGCGCCGTACGGAGATCCCGAAATTGCCATCGTCAGGCTGGCTGTCATCCACGAACAACACGCCACCAAGCTGAAAGAACTGGCGCAGCCCCCGGCGCTCGGTGCTCATGAGACTGCCGACGTCTTTTTCGCCAGCCCAGACGCAAAACGGTTCGTGTGACAGTGCTGGGTCATCAGCCGCCACCGAAGTCGTGAGCAACTTACCAGGAGCGCTGGTACGGCGCACCAACTCCCAAGCCCAGCGACCAGGCGCCGTGTCCCGCGGGGGAGCCAACGGCGTCGTCGAAGCTGTCTTCAATAGTCGCGGATGAAACGCTCCCACCTGTCCAAACGCCTGAGCTGCAGAAGACGTGAGTATCAACGCCGCGCTGCCCACGCCAGCTGCCAGAGCCTGACGACGAGACACGTCTCCCCCCGCTGGCGGCACTCGAATCATTCGAAGTCGCGCACTTTCCACAGCCCATCCTCGCGTCTGAGCTCGACGCGGTGCCCACCGGGCACTTCGACGACCGCGCTGTCGCCGGTCGTCGATATCTCCAAAGCGTCCGGCTCGCGAAGCGCTTCCACCAAACTGCGTAAACGTTCATCCAACGCAGCCCTGCTATCAGCACTGAGCACCTGCATGAGTCCGGCATAGCTGCGGCGGGCCAACACCGCCCGGAGCTCAGCTAGGGCCTCAGTCGGCGTGCGCGCACCAGACGGCAGCGCGCACGCCCCCTGGATTTTGAATTGCCCGTCCTCCAAAGCCAGACTGGACATCTCGCCATCCTGGAAGCGGAGCGTCGCCTCTGCGGAGGTGCTCGCGCTCTTGCTCTTCAATCCTTTGGCGCGCGCAACTAGCTCCGCTTTGGATTCTTTTAATAAGCGCTGAACTTCTTTCCGGCTGAGCGCGCGCCGACTCTCTGCGTCCAACATCTCGTACAGCGCGTCAGCGTCTCCTCGCTCAATGGCGTCCGCATAGGCTTGTGCAGCGATTTTTGGATCTGGCACCACTGGCCGACCGCAGCCCCAGGTGAAACTGGCGGACAGGGAAGTCACGCCCAGCGAAATCAACAGCGCCGACCAAGCGCTCGTCCGGCGGAGCGAATGCGGCTCATTACCCTGGGCGCGTAAGCTCATGCTCGAAGGAACAGCTAGCGAATGCCCGCTACTTTGGCTACCTTTTCCGGCCGATGTTTCGCAACGACAATCCTTCGCAACTGGGCCTGCGGGCCGTTGCTATCCTCATCATACTGTGCGCGGCCGTGCTCAGCGCCTGTGGGTCCGGTCCCGCCAAGGCCCCGAACCCGACGCAGCCGCTAGATGAGCTGCGGGCGCGCGAACTCATCGCACGGGCGGTGCGTGACGAAAACGCCCAAGCCGAAACCGGCCGGACCATCTCAGTTGGCCAAGGCAAGACGCTCAGCGTGGATATCGGCGTCGTGGGGAAGAAGCATGGCATCGCGTACGTGACCGAAAGCGAGCGTCAGGAGCTCGGCAACTTGATTCCGCCGCACGACGTGGGCAGCACGGCTCTGAGGGTCGTCCGCGACACGCAAGATCAAGATACGGTGATCCTACTGCTGCACGACAGAGCCTACATGCTGGACGACGCCATCGGCACCGAGCATGAGGTCACCGGCATCATGGCGGAGCGCAAGTTGCAGCGCGACGTGCGTGACTTCCTCGTGCAAGCTCGTGCTAAGCAGTGGCAGTGAGTGCCTCCCATTCCCAAGGCAATAGTCCCCGCGCCTGGATCCTAGCCGGAGCTCTGCTGGCCCCATTTGGGATCATCATTGCGGTGCTCGATCAACCGGGTTTTGGCGGTTGGCTAGTCGTCGCGGGGGTCTTGGCGTGCCTGATTGGTTTGCACCGATTCGGGCGCACTGGCAGCAGCACCAACGTTGAGGACTAGATCTCGCTGCGCAACACGCCAATCAGCACGTCTTTGCCGAGCGCAGGGGCCCGCTTGACTGCCAGTCCGAAGTCACGCCCGGTGATCGTCAGCTCAGTCTGGAAGACCTGGTCGCCGGAGACTTTCGCCTGAGGTTCCAGCTTCATGATTGCCTCGGAATTGACGAGCGGCGCTTCGCTGCGCCCAAAAGCCTGCTCACCGACGATCGTGAAGATATAGATCAGGGGTTTCTTACCCTGCTCCTCGTCGTGGATGTGGCTCTTGAGCCCCTCGTGCAAACGGCGGGCGTAGGACGCCCAGGACCAGCCGCTGACGTAGAGCCCAACGGGCTTGCCCTCGGCTTGCACGGTTGCGGCGGCAACCCACTGCCCGTCAGGCTTGCCTTTGACCCCCCGCGCCTCCTCCATGTCGCCGAGCGTCTCCGCGTACCCCTTTGACAACGCCTCCTTCAGGCTCGGGAACGCCTTGAAGATGTTCTTGCCGACCATCAGATCTTGCTGCTGGTCGCTCCTGACCACCGAACCGTCAAGCTCGGCTACAGCGAAAAACGTCGACTTTGCGACCCGCAGATCCTGCACCTTGTTGCGGGCCTTGATCAGCGTCTCTTGGGCCACCTGAGGATCATCTCCGGGCTTTTTGTCTCCCGCCCAGAGGGGTTGCAGCTGCTTGGCGCCCTCAGGCAATCCCTGCCGTACCTCAGCGACGTCCTTTTCCGTGAGCGTAACCAGAAACTCCGCGTGCTGGGCGGCGCGCTGCATGCTGCGTTCGGTCTCATTATCGCATCCCGCCAGCCCAGGGAGGGCTGCCGCAAGTAGCGGCAGCATCAGGTAGTTTCGACGCAACATCTTCAGCACTCCATCCATCAGCACTTCGCTTGCACTACAGCCCCTTGGATGCGGCCAGCACCTCGGGCACGTGACCGGCCACGCGAACCTGGCGCCACACCTTTTGGATTTTGCCATCCTTTCCGACCAGGAAGGTGCTGCGAACGATCCCCATGTATTCCCGTCCGTAGTTCTTCTTCAACTGCCACACACCCAGCTTCTGACTCAATTGCTTGTCGGTATCGGCGAGTAAGGTGAAGTTCAAGTCGTACTTGGTTCTGAACTTGACGTGCGTTTCGGGCTTGTCCGGACTGACTCCGATGACTCGCACCCCGGCCGACTCGAATTCAGACATGTCGTCACGGAAGCCACATGCCTCTTTAGTGCAACCGGACGTATCATCCTTGGGATAAAAGTACAGAACGTAGCTCTGACCCGCGAGCTGCGACGAGCTGACTAGTGAGCCATCCTGATCTGGCAGCTCGAAATCAGGCATCGCGTCTCCCTCGCTCACTGCGCTTGTTTCGCTTGGCGTGGGTTCGCTGGTTATCGGCTTGTCCGAAGCTGGTTCGCTCGATGCCTCAGCTGCCTTCGGCGCAGCCACGTCCGGCGGCTGTTTGGTGGCAGTGGGCTTCTTCGACGCACTCTTCTTGGCCGTAGTCTTGTTCGAAGTCTTCTTTGCGGCCTTCTTCTTGGTCGTCGCTTTCTTCGAAGTCTTCTTCTTGCTGACCTTCTTCTTGGTCGTCGCTTTCTTCGACGCCTTCTTGCTCGTACGCTTCTTCCCTGCTTTCGCAGCCGAGGCCTTCTTTGCTGCGCCCCGCTTCTTGCCCTTCTTCTTCGCCGCCATCTACGTTCCTCCTGTAAGCCACGGATCTCACAATCGAGTCAGTGTGGTCAAGCCAAACACGGCAAGGCTGGTCCACGCCAGCTCCAGACGCCAGCCGGCGGAGTGAGTCAAGTGCGCTGCGAGCGGCTAGCGCACATCAATCGTGCGCAAGCTGACCATGACGAAGGCCTCCGCCCCCGGGTACTTACCCCAAACGCTGACCTCGTAGCGACCTGGTTGGTTTTGTACGCTCAACGGCACTTCTATCTCAAACTGATTGCCGTCGACTTTGACCGGTTTCGGAGTCTCGTAGCCTTCCGGGGCGTACAGGATCTGGGGATCCGGGATCGGGTAGCTGCCCGTCTCGAGCAACTTGGAGACCGGGATCGACTTGGCCGCCTCAATTCGTCCCACGCCGATTGCTCCGAAGGTGACGGGGGGTTTGACGCTGCCCGCAACGCGAACCATTTTCCCCACTTTGGCCTTCGCGGGCAGCGCTTCATACTCGCCGTAAGCGTCAATGAACTCCTGAACCAGGCACGCCTGGGGGATCCCCGCAGGCTTGGCTACGGCCAGACCGACGTGCGTGTGCCACGGCTTCAAAATGTTACGGCGGTGCCCGTCATTTGGCGGCACCTCATCCATGAACGCTTTTTGGATCTTGGCCACATCATCGGCGTTGAATACGGGCTGCGGATCTAGCTCGCGCAGCTCACCATCGAAGAAACAAGCCGCGTTCTCCTGCACCATGTGCACGCCGCCAGCCTCTGTGTAGCGTTGCTCGGGGACGGACCCGTCTGTCCCCCAGTGCCCCGTGAAACCGTGAATTGTCATGTCACGCACGTGACGCTCCGCAGCTCGACTCGCAGTTTGGTCCAGCTGCACCGGGTCGAGATCATGCTCGGCGCGGTCGCGATTGATGACCGCCAGCAGATACTCAGTCACCTCTTCCGCGCTGAGCGGTCCGGTTGGTGCCGTCACTGGCGTCGCTGGCGCAGCCTCGGCAAGCGGGCCCGCCGACTTGCCGCAGCCGCAAGAGAGGACGCCGAGCACGAGGCCCCCCACCCAACCAGAAAAACCACACCGCTTCGAAAAAACCGCTCCCCGACCGCGATACGTCATTGCCATGTTATGACACAGTGACCAAACTCGGGCTCGCAATGCTGGACCTACCCGAACCTGGACTATTTCGAACGACCGAGCCGCTCCCTGGCCATGAATCTGACATCCCCAGCGGGGTGCTCGTGTACGTGGGCAAGCGTGACAACGGCGGTGGCAGTTTTGTTGTGCGCCCGGGACAAAACCGAAACAACCGCTGGTATTGGGGTGAGCCGACCACCCCCTTACGCTCTCCGACCTGGGGCCGAACGCTCAAGAAGCTCCCTTCGGAAGGCTTCTATACCTTGCCCGAAACGATGGAGTTCGAAAACGGTGGTCGCTGGCTGAAGAACGCCATCGTGCAGCTGGGCTACAACGAGAACGGTCAAGGCATCATCTTCGTTGGGGAGCGGCACGAGAACGAAGAAGGCAACATCCTCAAGTTCAGTGACCGAGGGATGATCATCCAGGATGACATGCTCGAGCGCCTTGTGTGGGCACCAATCCTACCCGTGCGTGACAAGGAAAGCTGACCACACTTCAATCCTCAAAAAAGAAGGCCGCCCGTCGGGCGGCCTTTCTCCGTTTAAGGGGACTGAAACAGCCCCCGCGAGAGTCAGCCTTTGAGGTTCTTGGCGACGAACTCCCAATTGATCAGCTTGTCACAGAACACTTCGATGAACTCGTTACGCTTGTTTTGGTAATCCAAGTAGTACGCGTGCTCCCAGACGTCGCAGGTGAGCAACGGTTTGGCCGAAGTCGTGAGCGGTGTCTCGGCGTTGGGGGTGCTAACCAGCTTGCCCTTACCGTCTTCCAACACGAGCCATGCCCAGCCGGAGCCGAACCGTGTCATTCCGCACTGCACGAAGTCTGCGCGGAACTTTTCCCACCCACCGAGACCGGCGATCAAGTCGGCGACGTCGCCTGAGGGCGGAGCTCCGCCTCCCCCTGGCTTCATGCCGTCCCAGAAAAACGTGTGATTGTAGACCTGGGCGGCGTTGTTGAAGACGCCTCCTTCGGCCCCTTTGACCACGTCTTCCAAGCTCTTGCTTGCCTCAGGCTTGCCCTCGAGAGCTGCCTTGAGCTTGGTCATGTAACCTTTGTGGTGTTTCTCGTAGTGAAACTCCACGGTTTGCGCGCTAATCGCGGGTGCCAGCGCGTCCTTTGCATACGGCAACGGTGCGACTTCAAAATCCATGTGTGACTCCTTGCGGGCCCCAGCTTGCTGGAGCGGGTTTGCAGATCCGGGTGCTTGGCTGCCTCCATCGAACCGCCAGAAGTGGGGGTTGGCAGGCGCAGCCAATCACGAGCTAGCGAGTATAGGGCGAGCTTGGGTCCCCGCGAGAGCCTAGGCGCGTGAAAAACTGGTGGGTTGGCCAGGGCGGTCGGACAACGAAAGTGCGCCGGCGATGGCAAACTCTCAGTGACAAGACCCAAGAACTGACTAGTCTAACGCCCCCGGCCGAAGTGGCGGAATTGGCAGACGCAGCGGATTCAAAATCCGCCGCCTTCACGGGCATCCCGGTTCGACCCCGGGCTTCGGCACTCCCAGACTGTTGCAGGGCTACGGCCCCCCATCGGATTGAGGGGCGTCGCCGGTCGCTAGCTGCGTACTCTTCTGGATGCCCCCAGCTCTTGCCTTTGGGCGCTGGGACTTTCGTTTGGGGAGCTCGGAACCGGAAGTTTGCCAGCGCATCCCCCGTCCCGCGCCGGACTGCGGCTGAAGCCTCAGGGTCTGTTGTTTCGCCCCCGCACAGAGCCCGTTTCGGCTTGGAGCTGACGCTAGCCGCTTCAGCACCGGTTCGATACGTGTATTGAAGTGCGTGCTTCGCGCTGCTGCCCTGATATAGTCACCACATCTTCAGAACTTAGGAGGGTTGGCCGTAGGCCAAGTCATGTCGGGAGCTTCAAAGCCGCGGCGCACCAGCGACGCACCGCCACCAGATCTGAGCAAAGAGCGCGATGAGCTGCTGCGTAATTTCAGTAAGGGCTCGCAGCTCACTCAAGACTTTCTGAAGGCCTACGACTCGCTGCAGTCGCAAGTCCTGCAACTTCAGGAAGAGAACGCCCGCCTCCGGTCGGCCGTCGAAGCTGATGACGCCATTCGGGACCTCGTCAAAAAGATCGAAGGCCTGGAACGAGAGAAGGAAGAGCTGCTGAGTAAGGTCACACGCGTCGAAGCCTTCGCACAGAGCTACCCAAACCTGACGGAGCTAGAGGTCGAATTGGCGAACTTCGCCAACCTGCACGTCGCGAGCAATTGCCTTCATTCAACGCTGTCACCTCGCGGGGTCGGCAGGCGCATCAAGGAAATCCTCGAACAGCTTGTCGGTGTCGACGCGTATATCGTCTACCTGTGCTCGGACACGGGCGGGCTAACCCCGATCGCTGTGGAAGGGTTGCGTCCGGAAGAGACTCCAGAGCAGGGCCCCACGGCCAGACTGAACGACGTCGTCGCCTCAGGAGTCTCCAGCATTTTGGATGACGATGACCCGAGTCAGGGTTCGGTCGAAAGTCCGCCAGCACTAATTCCCCTGGCGATTGACGACAACGTGATTGGTGTGTTGTCTATCGTACGAGCGCTTGCCCACAAAAAGCAGTTATCTACGGTGGACTTCGAGCTATTCAAACTACTTGGTCAACACGCCGCTGCCGCACTGATGGCCGCGGGCCTATACGCTGAAGCCAACAAACAGTTACCGTCCGCGGACGCCTTCAGCTCATTGCAACACTGACCGGGAAGAGAGAACGCGGATGGCACAATACTCTTGTCTGGTGGTTGAAGACTCACCCATGATGCGTCAGCTCGTGGTGTTCGCCCTCGGACGCCAGAAGAACCTGCACGTCACTGAAGCCGACGATGGGGTCGACGGACTGCGCAAGTTGGCTTCGGCGACGTTCGACATCATTCTGACTGATATCAACATGCCCATCATGGACGGCTTGAAGCTGATTCAGCGCGTCCGGACCGATCCTCGGCACAAAGACACTCCAATCATCGTGATCACGACCGAGGGCGGGAAACAAGACCGTGAGCGGGCCCTGCGACTCGGGGCCAACGCATATATCACCAAGCCGATTCAGGCGCCGCAGGTGATCCAAACGGTTCGAGAATTGCTCAGCATCGAGGGCTGAGCGCCGCCTGCGGGTGTCCTGACCAACATCACCCAATTCGGCCCTGGCCGCCGAGATCTAACGCCAACGCCACGGCTGTGCTAGCTTGCAAAGGCCGTGGCGACTGCGAAGAGACTGGCCAGCTTGGGTGACGTGCTCGCCCAAAGCAAAGCTTTGACCCAGGAAGGACGCGTCAGCTGGCAACAGTGGAGAGCAGTCGTCGGCTCGCGCGTGGCGGCGCGCTCCCGACCCGACAACATCGATGCCGGCACGCTCTGGGTCACCGTGACATCGAACGCCTGGGCCCAAGAGCTCAGCATGCTGAGGCGCACCATCATTGGTCGCTTGCGGGGTGCGGGCGCCAAGATCGAGCGCTTGCGCTTCCGAGTCGGCAAAGTGGAACCGTTGCGTCCGCCACGACAGCTCACTCCTGCGCGCCCGGCTTCCCTGCCCCCGGATTTGGCGGCCCGCATCGCGCAAATCGATGACGCTGAGCTGCGCGATGCGATCACCGAAGCAGCAGGCTATCAGCTGGGACTCGAACGAGACGAGTGACTAGTGCCGGGATAATTTGCAGCCCGCCGGAACCTACAACCCGACAATGCGTTCGAGTCCCTCGATGCGTCGGAGCAGGAAGCGCTCCGATGGTCCCAGGCTGTCTTGCTTCGCCTGCATGACTTGCAGGTATTCGCGAAGCCGGTCCAGCTTTACCTCGCTCACTGACCGAACGGCGCTGTAGAGGCGGTCCACCACGCGAGCAGGAAGCACGCGTGCCACCGCTGCATAGACCTCGAACACGTAGTCGACCCAGTCCCGGTTGCCGGTCGCTTCCGCGATACGCACTGCGTACTCCGCAGCCGTGCTGAGCATGTCAGGATCCAGCTGCTCTCCCGCCAGAACGTGCTCGCGGACGGACTCAAGCGCTTTGCGCAAGATGCGCTCCGCCTCTTGGCCACGCCCCATGGCGAGAACCTTCTCCGCAACCAGGGCCAGAGTATCAAGCGCCTCACCTTCGCGCACCACGGTGGATTCGTCGTCGCCGTTGTCGAGCAGCGTTGCGCTAGTCAGGGTTTGCGCCCCGAGACGCCTGCGTCCCGGAACTTGACCGACGGACATCCCGACGTGAACGATGATTCGCTGATTTCCCAGTCGGACTTCATCCCCGCTGAGAAGCGCCTGCTGCCCGCGCACCCGACGTTCGTTCACCAATACGCCGTTGACACTGCCCAGGTCCTCTACTGTCAGGCGGCCAGCAGAAAAGCGCAGCACCGCATGGCGCCGCGAAGCCAGAGGATCATCCAGCACCACATGACAACTATCGTGCCGCCCAATGACGGTTTCTCCCGGCTTCAGCTCGACGTCATGACCGCCGAGACTAATCCAACAGCGAACCTGTTTTTCTTCAGCTTCTTGAGCCAACTATCGCTCCGGGCGGTGTGCGGGGCATTCGCCCTAAAAGATAGCTGGCGAACGGCGCAGCGTCGAGCGGCGACCTGTAGAAGCTTCCGGTCGCGGTGCAAGCTACGGCGAGAGCAATCGCTCGAGCCCCTCCACTCGATTGAGTAGAAACCGTTCCCTTGGCGCCATGGTGTTCGCTTGAGCTCGATGGGCGCCAATGTAGTCTCTTATGGGCTTAAGATCGGTATTGTCCGCTTTTCCCGCAGCAGAATACAGATCGTCGAGCACGGGTGCCGGACACGATCTTTCAAGCTCGACCAACATTTCGAACACGAAGCTAAACCAGTAGCCGCGCCGGGTGGCCGCCGCCAGTCGGGCCGCGTAGCGAATTGCTTGCTCCTGGACTTGGTCTTCAGGCCGAAACCCCTGGCGAACTTCTTTCAATAGGTTGTCGAGGTGGGTTCCCAGAAGACGCTCAGCTTCCTGTGCGCGCCCCATGGCCAGCGCCTTGTCCGCCAAGGATCCGAGCACTCCGAACATTTCAGCAGGCCTGGTCTTCGCCCCCTCGGGCGCGGTCGTCGAAAAGCCTGCTTTGCGGTCACCAAAGACCAACACCAGCTTGCAATCAGAGACGGACAATTCGTCCCCATCCTGGAGCTGGGTCACGTCCTTGATGGGGCTGCCGTTGACGTAGACCCCATTTCGACTTCCAAGGTCTTCAACATGCACCTCGGTGTCGCTGACGCGCAGCACCGCGTGATGGCGCGACACGAGGGGATCATCCACCACGATAGCGCAGTCAGGACTGCGCCCAATCAGGAAGTTCCCTGGGCTCAATCGGCGCTCTTTTCCAGCGTGGAGCAGCCGAAACCTCATCAAGGATGATGATACGGCCGGAACCTCGTCGCGTCAAAGACGCCGCTGCCAGCGGTCAGGGACGCGCTGGCAACCGGTCGAGTAGTTGGTATGTAAGTGGCTCAGATGGTGACGCTGAAGACCTGCTTCACGTCTGGAGTCGACGCGATCTTGTCTTTCAGACCATCGGGGAGCTGGTTGTCCAGGGCCCACAGCGATGCAGCGTCTTTGCCATCCTCGGCTAGACCAACCTGCATGCGAGAGACGTTGACCCCAGCGCCGCCGAGCACCGAACCAACCGCACCGATGACTCCAGGCTTGTCATCGTTGCGGATCACCAGGATCGAGCCCTGCAGGTGGGCGTCCATCCGGTAGTCATTCCAGCGCACCAAGCGCGGGCTCCCATCAGCGGCCAAAGTACCGCTGACGATGGCTTCCTCACCCCCCGCTCCCGTCACCTTCAGGGTGACCAAAGTGGCAAAGCGGCTGTGCTTGTTGGTCTTCTCCTCGCGTACTTCAACGCCGCGATCGGCAGCGACCAGGGGTGCGTTGACGGGGTTCACTTCGTTGTCGAGGAACTTGTCGAGCACGCCGGCGAGGGCTGCGTTCACTACAGATGCCGTCTGCAACAGCGCGATCTCGCCGCTGAACTTGATGTCGATCGCACGCGGGCTCAGGCTTTCGACCTGCCCCAAGAACGCTCCCAGGCTTGCGGCGAGCGTCAGGTACGGGCCAAGCACAGCAGCCAACTCACCGGGAACCGCAGGAACGTTCACGGAGTTCGTGATCTCACCCGTTTGTAGGTAGGCGGCGACCTGTTGCACGATCTCGATAGCGACGCGCTCCTGAGCCTCCGAGGTGGAAGCGCCGAGGTGGGGCGTTGCTACGACGCCCGGGTGCTTCACCAAGTCGGTCAACCCTGGAGGCTCCTGGGGATACACGTCGATTCCCACGCCGCCGATCTTGCCGCTATCCAGCCCCTTGATCAGAGCTTCGTCTTCGTAGATCCCGCCCCGCGCAGCGTTGATCAGGATGACGCCCTTCTTCATCTTGTCGACGGCAGCATCGTTGACCAAACCCTTCGTCTCAGGCGTGAGAGGCGTGTGCACGGAGATGGCATCGGCTCGACGAAACAGCTCGTCGAGCTGGACCAACTCGATGCCCAGCTCAGCTGCGCGCTCTTTGGTCATCACGGGGTCGAACCCGATCACCTTCATGTGTAGCCCCTGGCAGCGGTCGGCGAAGATGCGCCCAATGTTGCCGAGCCCGATAACGCCAACGGTCTTGCCGGAGAGTTCACGGCCACTGGCCGCCTTCTTCTCCCACTTGCCTTCCTTCATGGCCCCCGATGCGAACGGGATTTTGCGGGCGACGCTGAACAGCAGCGCCAGAGCGTGCTCTGCGGTGGTCACCGCGTTTCCAGTCGGAGTGTTCATGACGATCACTCCGCGGCGCGACGCTTCTTTGAGGTCCACGTTGTCCACGCCGATTCCGGCGCGTCCGACGACCTTGAGCTGATCAGCTGCTGCCAGCACCTTGGCGGTCACCTTGGAGCCGCTGCGAATCACCAAGCCGTCCACTCCCTTGATGGCCGCTGCCAGCTCATCTTCACTGAGCCCGGGCTTGTAATCGACCTCTAGGCCTTCTGCCTGCTCGAGGATCTCGAGACCTTCTTTGCTCAAACTGTCGCTAACTAGAACCTTCGCCATGACTTGCTTTCCTGAAGTTTGAATCTCGTAGACCAAGTAGCGGCCAATGCCCGCTTACTTGTAGTCCTTCATGAACTTGACCAATGCCTCAATCCACTCGACTGGAGCGGCGTTGTACATCGATACACGAATACCACCGACCGAGCGGTGTCCTTTCAGCCCAACCATCCCCTTGTCAGCGGCAGCCTTGATGAACTCCGCTTCCTGCTCGGGGGTCGGCAAGTTGAACACCACGTTCATCACGCTGCGGCTGTCCGGTTCAATCGGGCACAAGTAGAAGTCTTTGCGCTCATCAATGGCGCCGTACAGGATTTCCGCCTTCTTCTTGTTCTGGGCTTCCATCGCGGACAACCCACCAGCAGCCTTCACTTCCGCCAGCACGTTGCGCAAGATGTAAATCGCGAAACACGGCGGAGTGTTGTACAGAGAATTGGCTTCCGCATGGGTGCTGTAGCGGAAGATGGCCGGAATATCCGTGCGGCCCTTGGCCATCAGCTCTTTGTCGACAATCACCAGCGTCAGACCACTCGGGCCCAGGTTCTTCTGAGCACCAGCGTAGATCAGGCCGAACTTCGAAACGTCGAAGGGGCGCCACATCAGATCGCTGGACATATCAGCAACCAGCGGCACGCCACTCGTTTCGGGGAACTCGTGATATTGAGTGCCCGCAATCGTGTTGTTGCTCGTGATGTGAACGTAGGCTGCGCCCTTGTCCAGATCGAGCTCCGCCTGCTTCGGGATGCGACGGAACTTGCCGTCTTCCGACGGGTCTGCGGCGACCCGCACCTTGCCAATAGTCTGCGCTTCTTTGAGGGCCTTCTTCGACCAAGAACCGGTGATGATGTAGTCTGCGCTCTGATCAGCTCCCAAGAAGTTCATGGGCACCCAGGCGAACTGCTGACTCGCTCCACCTTGAAGCAGCAAGACCTGGTGGGAGTCAGGAACGCCGAGCAACTCTGTCACCAGTGAGATGGCTTCAGTGTGAATGGCGTCGTAGACTTTGCCGCGATGGCTGTGCTCCATCACGCTCATTCCGCTGCCGTCAATGTCCAGGAGCTCCTTCTGAGCTCGCTCGAGCGCTGCAAGGGGAAGGGTTGCGGGGCCTGCACTGAAGTTCATTACGCGCGCCATCAATATCTCCACTGGGTAGGGTTGCTCGCTTCGGGTAGTGGCTTACGGGCGTCAGGTCAAGCCGCGCGTTACTGGGACGCGCGATCGTTTCAGCCAATAATGGAAGCGACTGTTTTCTTGAGTAAATCCTCCGCGATCGCGCCAGCACGAAGCAGCCGAATTTGTCCCTCTTCGAGGCTGACCAAGGTCGAGACCTGGCCCCCGGGACACTGCCCCTTTACGACGAGCAAATCACCGCGAGTGCTGGCCGATTCAAACGCCGCCTCCACCTCCGCGGAGGTGCGGCAAGGCGGCTCACCGGCCAGGTTGGCGCTGGTCGCCGTCACGGCTCGACCAAAGCGTTCAATCAGCCGTGCGGCAATGCAAGGACCAGGCACGCGCACTGAAAGCGTTCCGCCGACGCACAATCTGGGGTCTACTTGGCTACGAGCTGGAGCGACGATGCTCAGCGGCCCGGGCCAATGGGCGGCGGCTAGGCGCAGCGCGGCCTCAGCGGGCGGCTCGACCAGCTCCAGCCATGCCTCGAGACTGGGAGCCATCAAACCGACTCCCTTGCTCGACTCGCGCGCCTTGACCTCGAACAGCCGATTGAGCGCCGCTGGGTTCGATGCATCCGCCAACAATCCAAAGAACGACTCGGTGGCGGCGGCCACGACGCGGCCCTCTCGCAGCTGTCGTATGGCTGCATCTAGCTGTGGTTCGCCCGGCTGGGATTGATCTGTTCGCGATTCGTCCATCGGTGCTCTTCACGCGGCGTCGCCCGTCAGCTCACAGCGCTCGATAACCGATATCTCGCCTCAGCTGCATGCCATCAAACGCGATCTCGTCGCACGCGGCATACGCAGCATCACGTGCCTCACGCAGCGTGCGCCCGGTCGCGGTCACGCCCAGCACCCTGCCCCCGGCCGTCACCAGTTGCTCGTCTTTGAGTGCCGTCCCCGCGTGATAGACTTTCGCTCCCGTGGCGATGGCCGCCGAGATCCCGCGGATCACATCGCCCTTCCGAGGCGCGTCCGGGTAGCCAGCGGAGGCGAGGATAACGCACATGCCGTGTTCTTCTTTTTCGGACACAGCCGAGTCATTCAACTCACCCCGCGCGGCCGACGCCAACAACTCGGCCAAGTCTCCGTCGAGCAAGTTCATGAGCACCTGCGTCTCCGGATCTCCGAAGCGGACGTTGATCTCGAGCAGCTGAGGGCCCTTGACGGGAGACACCATCAACCCCGCGAAGATGGTTCCGATGTACGGCCGGCCCTCGGCGGCCATCCCGGCCACAAGCGGGTCGAGGATCTGCCGTTTCACTTGCTGAGCCACTTCCGGGGTGTACGCCGGCGCCGGGCCGTAGGTGCCCATACCGCCGGTATTCGGCCCAGTATCGCCCTCGCCAATGCGCTTGTGGTCCTGGATGGCCGGTAGCACTCGAGTGCGCTGACCGTCGCTGATCGCATGCACTGACACTTCCTGGCCTTCGAGGCGCTCCTCGAGCACCACGGTGCGCCCAGCCACACCAAATGCATCGCCCGACAACATTGACATCGCCGCAGAGCGCGCCTCCGCCTGGCTCTCAGCCACGACCACCCCTTTGCCAGCGCACAAACCGTCCGCCTTGACCACTGGTGGCTCGGCAAACTGCGCCAAGGCAGCGTCCAGCTCTTGCTCCGAGCGCACGCTGTAGTGCCGGGCCGTCGGCAGTTGGTGGCGTGCCGCGAATTCCTTCATGAAGGCCTTGGATGCCTCCAACTGCGCCGCCGCTTGGCTCGGCCCGAACACCAACGCCCCCAGGTCTCGCAGGCGGTCGCTCAGTCCGTCGCAGAGTGGCGCTTCCGGACCGATCACGACCAAGTCGGGCTGGAGATCGCGCACGATTTGTTCTGGCGCCTCCGTCCGCAGCTCGATCCCGGACAATCGCATGCCTGGATTGCCTGGGCAGGCCACCACTTTGGCCACCGATGCACACGCCAACAGCCGTTCTGCCAGCGCGTGTTCTCTTCCGCCGCCGCCGACGACCAACACCGTTTGATTTTGTTCACCCATTGAGCTTCTTCATTTGGTTTGGGTTGGGGTTCATCCGCATACTCGGCTTCGAGTCGGCGAAGCGCTCACTCGGGCATCTCCGGCGCAGCGCCCCGCGGCTTCGATGGCCGGTTGAGTGCGTTCTTCAGTAGCAGATCGCACAACTCTGGGAACTCAATCCCAGACGCAGCTGCAGCTTCCGGGAACAGACTGGTCGGCGTCATGCCGGGCAACGTATTGACTTCGAGCAAGATTGGGCCTTGATCCGTCACTACGAAGTCAACCCTCGAAAGGTCACGACAACCGAGCGCCAGGTGGGCGTTGACGGCGACTTCTTGGACGCGCCGGAATACCGCCTCCGGCAATTGCGCTGGACACTCGTGGCGGCTACCCCCCGTGCCGTAGCGCGAGCGGAAGTCATACCACTGAGCCGCCTGAGCGTAGATCCGAGTCGGGTTGAGCGCCTCGGGGACTCCCGCTCGCTCCAGCACGGCGCAGGTGACTTCATGCCCCTCGTGCAACTGCTCGACCAGGGCATCATCGGTCTGCAACGCGGCTTCGAGGGCCTGGGCGAGTTCGGCCGCGTTCGTGGCACGCAGCAGAGCAACGCCGATCGCCGACCCGCCGGATGCCGGCTTGACCACGAGATCCTTACCCAGCGTTGTCAGCAGCTCGTTCACTTGGCTCGACAGGTCGGCGAGCTTCGCTCGCGCTACCAGTGAACCCTGCGCGAGCGGTAGTCCGCGAGCCGCAAAAAGAGCCTTGGCGGTCGGCTTATGAGCGGCCATCGCGCTAGCGCGCACGTCCGCACCGACGTAAGGCACCCCCAACACCTCCAACATGCCCTGCAAACATCCATCTTCGCCAAGTGCACCATGCGCGATCGGAAAAGCCACATCCACACCAGCCAGCGACGTGGCGAGTTGGGTGTCCAGCTCCACCAACTCTGCATCCCAGTTGGCTGCGCGTGCTCCCTGAACCACACCCCGAGCCGACGTTCGGCTCACAGCAGCCTCGCGGGACGGCCCGCCGGCGATGACTGCGACTTTCTTGCGCTCGGCTCCAGACATTTCGGCCGCCGCAAGCTAGTCGCTGCGCCGGCTTTCGCCAAGGGGCTGCCGCATCCTGTCCGCTACCAATCGATCGCTTGACGTTTGCCGCCAACCATGGCTTCACCCCAGTTGTGAAACAAGCAATCTGGATTCCGACCGCACTGATTGTGGGAGCCTGTGTTGCGGGGATCTGTGCGTCGGCGGCAATCGCGGTTGGCCAGCAGCCGGAATCTCCGCGGCAGCAGGCCCAAGCGACCTTGAAGCGCGTCACGGCAGCGCCCCTGCCCAAAGGAAGCCTCGAGGGATTGCTCGCAGAGCCCGTGCAACAAGCGCAAGCGGCACTCAAGCGCGCCGATGGGCAGCACGGCGGCAAGCAGGACACGGCCGCGTTGCACGAGGCCGCTGCTTTGGAGTGGGCGCTCGTGGCGGAGGACTTGCTGCAGGCAGCCAAGGATGAAGCCGAAGCCAGCCAGGTGGAGCTGCAGTTGAAAGAAGCGCGAGCCAAGGTGGCCCGGGCCCGCGCGTTGCTGGAAGAGACCCAAGCCCGCAAGGGGCGCTTGGGCGCTCAAGTCAAGCAGGCGCTTGGTCCCGACCAGGCCGCGCCAGCGCCCTCCACAGCGCCAGCGAACACTGCTGCCCCGGTCGCCCCCGCCAACGGAGGGAGCCAATGAGCGCCCGACTGCATCTGGCTCTGGTAACGCTGGGCGCCCTCCTGCTCTCGTCCTGCGCGACCGTGCCCAGGCCGGAAGCCCTCAACTCCGCGGATTCCGTGGCCAAGAGTCAACCTCTCGCGGCGGCCGCTGAACTCGCTCCGCAGGCGTTTGCGCGCGCCGAACAACTGCGCATCCAAGCAACGGAAGCCTACGAGGCCGAACAACTCAGTCGTTCCGAAGCACTGGCCCTGCACGCCATCGCCGCCTACCAGCGCGCCGCCGTCCAAGCGCGCTTGGTGGCAGCCAAGGAGCGGCGAGTCCGAGCCGAACAAGAGCTGGAAGCGGAAAATGAGACGCTTCGCGAATTGGGAGCGCAGCAATCCACTCTCGATGCGCAGGTCACAGCACTGGAGCTCAAACTCAAAGTCATCCGTGATACCGAACCGCCACAACCGGTGCTTCCCGACAGCCCCAAGCGAGAAGCCGCTCGGCGCACGGCGGCGCGTTCGATCGTCTCCGGAGCCCGCTTGCTCTGCGTGGCCGCTGAACTGGTGGAGCCGGGTCGAAAGCAGAGCGCGCAGCTGGCGAAAGCTCTGGACGCGTTGGAAGCTCAGCTCGACAAGGCTCCAAGTCCTACGCCCATCGACGAAGCGATGCGACTGCGCGCCAGCTGTCTCAAAGAGCTGACCTTGGCGCGGCGGCCTCGTCACCGGCAGTCGCCCGCCGAAGACAAAGCCGATGTGTTCCTGACCGAAGTGGGCAAGGCGCTGCCTGGCTCCTCGCCTTATCGCGACGACCGCGGCGTGGTAATCGCCGAAACCGGACTGTTCGACGGCTCCTCGCTGACCTCGGCTGGAGCAGCGCGCGTGGCTCAACTGGCCCAGATCGCCAAAGCAAACCCGGAACTCCCCTTGATGGTCGTTGTTCACAGCACGCGCGCAACAGACAAATTCGGAGCCGCGCGCCAGCAGGCACTGGAAAGCACGTTAAAAAACCACGGACTCACAAAATCTCCGGTCCATTTCGTCGGAGCCCGGTTACCGCTCTCGGTACAGCCGGTTAAGGGCTCGAAATTAAAAGACGATCGGGTGGAGTTTGTATTCGTGGCACGCTAGCGACGCTGAAAGTATTGGCGCCTTCCTGACACCGTCGCTGTAATCCCACCAGGCGACCGGCGGTGATCTCCGGCCGCGGGCACGTCGTCCCTTTACGCCACGCGAAACCGGCCGAAACTTATTGAGTATCGGCAACACTAAAGAGGACAGGTAAGCGTGGCGCGTGATCCTCTACTCGGCGAACAGATCATCTGGCAAGGCAGACCCCTCGTGGTCCAAACCCCACCGATTTTCAAGGTGGCGGCAGCGGTGTGGTTTCTGCTCTGCGCTACCAGCGTTTGTTTTGCGTTCACGACGGCGCTGGCGTTGAGCATTTCCCCGGCTCCGCAGCTGCTGTTCGCGGCCTGGACCGCGGCGCTTGGAGTCGCCTGTCTGCATGGGCCCAAACTGTGGCTGTCAAAAATGCAGTACGTGCTCACGGAAGGACACGTGATTTGGCGGCGTGGGCCTTTTCGACGCGTCATCAGCCGGCGCGGGATCAGCTATGCGCGCATCTTCTGGCATCCGGATGACCCTCATGTCGGAGACATCGAACTGGTGCGGGCTGTCCCGACGGGCGTGTTGCGTCGACGCTTGCTGCTTCGCCTGCACGGTCTGGCCGCTCCCGATCGAGTGTTGGCACTGTTGCGCGACCGCTCGTCTCACAGCGAGAGTAACGCTGGTAACCGCAGCATGTCCCAGCGGCTTGAAGATGGGGAGCGCGTACTCTGGTCGGCACGTCCGAGAGCCAATTGGCGGCGCTACATTCCACAAGGCAAGAGCCGCTGGCAAACGGTCATCATTGCGGTGATGTTGTTGGTTGGCTTCGGACACCTGGCTTTTCGCCTGGGCACCAATTTCGACAAACTGCTGGAGCTGGGCCTGCTGGAGCATCCGGTCGCGCTCGCCGCCCTGGTGTTGGGAGAGGTATTGGCAGGCTGCTTGGTATTGGGGGTCGCCGCCTACATGATTTACACCGCGGTGGTGCTGCCCGCGCGTCAGCTTCAGCACACACAGTACCTGATCACCAATCGGCGTGTGCTCATCCAGCGTGCTCAAGAAGAGCTGCATCTGGATCGCAAGCAGATCGTCGACGTGATTGAATCGCCCACCATGAACGGTTTCCGCGACGTATTCCTGGTGCTGGACGGTCCTCGAGCCCGCGCACTCGAGTTGAGCGGTGCGTTCGGAGAAAGTGAACGCGGCACCCATCTGAAACCAATCTTGGAGTCCTTGATGGACTCGGAGAGTGTCAGCAAGATACTGCTGGAGTCTCGTCCCAGCGGTCCCCCTCCGCCACTGGACAGCCCGGACGAGCCGACGGATGGTCCGGCGTCGGCACCAACCGAACAGCGTCCCGCCGCCTAGACGAGACTGCTTTCGAAGCCGTCGTTCAATGATTCGATCGTTGATGATTCGATCGTTGATGATTCGATCGTTGATGATTCGATCGTTGATGATTCAGTCGTCGGCTTGTGTGCGCAGCTCTCGGTTGATCCAGCGCAGATGCTGTTTCGCACGCGGCACCCAAGGACCGTCTTCGGGCGCCGCGCTGATGTAGGCGAGCCAGAGCAGCTTGGTGTTCTCGAGAGCCGTCTGATACTCAGCGGTGCCAGACAGTTGCCGAGTCAGAGCCTGCAGCGCCAATGCCCGGTAGTAGTGGACCTCGTAGCGCGGGGTGAAAAATACCTCGCTGAGATCCAACGCCATCTGCCGACCATTGGGACCAAATCGCGCCTGACTGGCAGCGACGGCATACGAAACCGCCGCGGGGAAGTCCATGCTCCGATCGAGCGCGACCGCCAATCCCCAATTCGCCAAGGCTCTAGTTACCGCAGAGTTGGTCTCGTTCAGGGCTGCGCGATAGTCGGCGATCGCCTGCGGCAGCAGGAGCTGCGCCATGCTGGACTCACCGCGATTGAGGTAGATCCTGGCGCGAGAGTCTTGGTCCCACTCGATTTCGAGAGCCTTGCCGTAGGCGCGGTACTCGGTCTCGTGATCTCCCATCAGACTCGATGCGATCGCCACGGCAAACCACGCGCCCGCCGCCGACGGACTGTGCGGAGCTTCCGCCAACGCCCGAAGCAAGATCGCGCGTCCTTCTTCGTTGTGATCCCCGGAAGCGTGAACCAGGCAGTCCCCGAGCAAGTACAGCAGCCGCGTCGAGCCCAGCTCTTCGCCTCCAGCCAATTGAATCATCAGTGCGGAGCGCTCGTTGAGCTTGCGCTGCAGCTCAACAGCTTCAAATCCCGGATCCGCGGGAATTCGCGCCCGGTCCGCACGTTCCAGAAGTTCTTCAGCGCGCGCCGCTCTGGGGTCCCGCGCGACGTCCCAGACGTTGGGTTTGGCTAGCGCCTCGGGCGCCAGCGTCAGCGTAACCACGAGCGCCAGCCAACGGCGTCGACTCATCGCCGCGCTCCTCGGCCGCGTCTACCCGCAAGCGCAGCAAAAGGCCCGTTCGGATCTTGCTTCAGGTAACGGCTCCAAGTTTGTCGCGCAGCTTCTTCATCCTCTGCCAGTTGCGCAGCCGCTAGCAGCGCTGTGCCATCCGCGGGTTGCAGTCTCGGCACCACCGCCGACAGTTGCCCCTTTTCGAACGCACGCTGCAGCGCACCGACATCCATGGATTCCGCATCGGCTCCAACGTGGGGCGCCTCCCCAAGTTTTGTCAGCAGCAAGCGCGCGGCCTGAGCGAACGGCAGTGTGCCTCGCTGGCCCGAAAGGGCGAGCGCCTGATTCACGTATGCCGAGACCTGTCTGGTCGCCAGCTGGTTCATTTGGACGCCAGCGTGTTTCGCTCTCACGCGCGCGAATGTCGCCTCCAAGTACACCCTCGCTTGGCGCTCAGAACTGAGTAGGCGCACGCGTGGCAACAGCTTTTCAAAGGCGGCCACAGCCGTCGCGTACTGCCCACTGACGTAGGCAGCCACGGCCCGATCGTGCAGCGCCGCAGTGGACAGCAAGCGCTCCGTCTGCAATGCCTGTTCGAAACGCTGATGGCCATCCGCGAAGCGGCCCAACGCCACGAGCGCTCGCCCTTCCAAGACCGCGGCTGGAGCACCAGCGGACAGTTTGCCGGCACGTTGGGCCAGTTCAACCGCCAGCTTCGGGTCCGTTGCCAGGACCGAGTAGCCGCGGGCCAGCAGCGCACAATACTGGCTCACCGAATGCAGGGAGCGCGACCAAGCCTCGTCGGTGGTACCGCATTGCGGCGACCGTGGCGACGCAGCCGCCGCCGCAACCAGCTCAGGCGGAGGTTCCGCGGGCGGCGCGGCCCAAGCCGAGCTCACCGCGCAGAGTGAGAGCAGCGGTCCGACAAGCCAACGAGGGGTCAGCCAACGAGGCAGGAGCGACGCAGCCACGAGGGCACCGTAGCGCGAATGTCCGGTCAGTGCATCTGCAGTGCGCAACTCATGGTGTGCCGGCCCTGCCGGTGAATGGATTCTGCAGCACCACCGTCTCTTTGCGCCGCGGACCAACGCTCAGCAGGTAGAGCGGGACGCCGGCCCCCTCTTCCATGAAGCGCACGTAGGCACGCGCTGCCTGAGGCAGTTCGTCCAAGACTCGTACGCCCGTGAGTGTCTCTTCCCAGCCGGGCAATTCCTCGAAAATTGGCTGGATCTTGTCCGGCTCGTCCAACCACTCGAGCGGCAGGTCGTCGGTGCGACCCTCCGGGGTGTCGTAAGCGACGCACACCTTGACTGTCTTGATGCCAGTCAGCACGTCCAACTTCGTCAACGCCAACGCATCGATCCCATTGACGCGCACGGCGTATCGGAGCGCCGGCAGGTCGAGCCAGCCAGTCCTTCGGGGACGCCCCGTGACGCTGCCGAACTCGGCGCCGACTTTCGCCAGGTGCTCTCCGTCAGAATCGTTGAGCTCGGTGGGGAACGGCCCGGCCCCCACGCGTGTGGCGTAGGCCTTGGTGATCCCAATAACGGTATCAATGCGGTTGGGGCCGATGCCAATGCCAACCGGTGCGCCACCGGCGACTGGCGAGCTTGAGGTCACGAACGGGTAAGTCCCGTGGTCGACATCCAACAACGTGCCTTGAGCGCCTTCCAAGAGGACGGACTTGCCTGCGCGCACGGCATCGTCCACCAGTTTCGAGGTATTCGTCAGCATGGGTAGGATCCGCTCCGCCATTGGCTTGAGCGGCTCAACCACGCTCTCCACGCTGGGCACGTCTCCACCGAGATGCTCGATGATCGGTTTCCAACCCGCAAGCGCCTCTTCAACACGCGCCGTCAGACGCTTGAAGTCTCGCAATGCCGAAGCTTGAATGCCGTTGCGTCGAACCTTGTCTTCGTAGGCCGGACCAATGCCCTTCTTGGTCGTGCCAATCGCCTTGCTGGCGGCAGCGCCCTCACGCAACCCATCGACCAGAAGGTGATACGGCATGATCAGGTGCGCTCTATCGCTCACACTCAGTCGCTGACTGAGACCGCCGCGCCCCTTGCCCTGCAACTCATCGATCTCGCCGAGCAGGACCGCGGGATCAATCACCATGCCCTGCCCCAAAACACATTGGGTGGCGTCTCGAAGAATGCCGCTCGGCAAGAGCCGCACTATCACCTTCTCGTCTCCGACAACCAGCGTGTGGCCCGCGTTGGCGCCTCCCGCGTAGCGAACGACGTAGTCCGCAAACTCCGTATAGATATCGACGATCTTACCTTTACCTTCGTCACCCCATTGGGCTCCGACCACCACGACGCACGACATAGTTTGTTACCTCAACACGACCACAACCGACGAAGTCACGCCTTCGTCATGAAGTCTACGATTTGTTTGGCGATCTGAGATGCAGACTCGCCGGTCACAGCTTGTGCGGGGCCTTCGGGACCCCCAGTTGTTGGTAAGCGGCGCGCCCGCAGCGGCTCCGCTTCCAATACGAACTCGTAGCCCCAAGCACGAGCGTACTCTTCAGGCTGCTCCAACGCTTGGCAGCACGCCACCCCCAGCGCTCTCACTTCGCGCAAAACAGCGACGTCCACATTCGCGGCGGCGACTAGCCTGGGAGCTGCTGGCGTCGAGCGGCCCGCATGCTTCAGAGCCCAACACACGTTGTTGATGTCGAGAGCGAAGCCGGCGGCGGTGCGCGGCTGCCCGAAGTTGTCGTACAGGCGGTCATAACGCCCACCCGATGCCAGCGGCTCTCCTGGACCGTGCGCTAGGATCTGGAACATCGGCCCCGTGTAGTAGTCGAAGCGCCAGGTGTCCCCCAAGTCAGCGATCACCTGCGGCGAAATTCCGAGAGCCTGGATCTCACGCCACAGCGCTTCCAGTTCAGCGAGACTGGGCGCAGCGGGGGTGCCCTCCAATGCTTTCTTCGCGACGGGCCAGAGTTCTTCCCCCCCGTGCAAGTCCGTCAGCGCGACTAGCGCCTTCAGCTCTTTGCCACGCAAGCCAGCGCGCGCCGCGCGACGCTCCAGCACCGCGGCGTCCTTGGCCGACAGCGCCTCCACCATACCGTCGCGCTGAGCCGGATCTGCCAGCCGGATAAGGGACGACGCAATTTCCGCGTGACCGATATCGAGCACAAACTCATCCAGGCCGGCAGCGCGGACCGACGAGCACAACACTACCAGCGCTTCGAGGTCACCGTCTGGCGCGGCCTTTCCGACCAGCTCAATACCCGCTTGCACCACCTGACTGGCGTTGCGCGCCCGCTCCCGGCGTCGCCGCAAGACGGACCCCTGGTAGCACAGACGAACCGGCAACGGCGCCGAGCGATAGCGGGTTGAAATCACCCGAGCGATCTGCGGGGTCATGTCGGAGCGCAGGGCAACCACGTCACCGCTCTCCGGCTCGACGAAGCGCAGGGCGCCTATCTCAGTATGGCCACGCTCCAGCAGTGACGCGTACTCGAACATCGGAAGCCAAACCCGCTGATAGCCGAACGACGCGAAACAGCTCATGATCGCTCGCCCAACGCTGGACTGCTGCCCCGCTTCCGGGGGCAACACATCGCGCATACCGGCGGGAAGTGGATTCGCCAGGGCGTTTCCGGGACCGCGCGGCCGGTCTGTGGCCCCGCCGGCAGCAGGGCTCGGTGGGCTTGAGAGACGTGGCTCGGACAAGGCGGGGCACCCTAGCAAAGGTCGTCGGCCGGAAGACGACCTCGTCGCCACAATCGTCCGCAGCTCGAACACTGGGCCGGCGAAAGCCGACAGAAACGCTTCGACTCCACCGCAATTGGTGGTCAATTTCGGGGCATGAATTCCGAGGCAAAAAGCGGCCCCCAAACGGACGCTCCGCAAGTTGACGTGTGGGAGCGCACCAAAGGCTTCAACGGACCCGCCCAAGCCATGAACCGCCGATTGTTCATGCAACTGATGGTCTTCGACTGCGATCCTGACGCGGGGGTGACTGCCTCGGTCGACGCGCTCGCCAAACGCCTAGATGAGTCCGGAGCGCCAGCGGTGATCTACGAGGACGTGAACAACCCTTACGGTATCGGACTACTGAGCTACAGCGAAGACCCCAGCGACTTCGTTTCTAAGCTGCGCCCATGCTTCAACGGCGCTGGACAGCCACGCTTGCGGCTGCATCCCGATTTCACGATGATCGGTCGCAGCTATTCGACCGGCTATGAACCAGACTTGGAATACTGGCTCATCAAGCGTCCTGCCGAGACTGTCATGAACCCCGACTGGCCTTGGGCGGTCTGGTATCCGCTGCGCCGCTCCGGCGCGTTCGCCCGCCTCGAAGGCCGCGAGCAGGGGGGGATTTTGCGAGAGCACGCGGAGATCGGAAAGGCCTACGGCAACCAAGATCTGGCCCACGACGTTCGCCTTGCGTGTCACGGTCTAGACGCCAAAGACAACGAGTTCGTGATCGGGCTGATCGGCAAGGAGCTGCACCCACTGTCTCACGTCGTTCAGGCCATGCGAAAGACCCGACAGACGTCTGAGTTCATCGTCCAGATGGGTCCGTTTTTCGTCGGCCATGCCTTGTCGCGCCACAATCCGCCAGGCGCGTGAGCGCGCGCCTGCGTCAAGCGACGAGCGTGTGGTAGGCCGCACTCAGGCGGGCGAACTCACGTATCATCTCGGCACGTTCGGCGTAAGATCGCTCACTATTGCGGTCTGGATGAACACGGGAAGCCTGACGCCGAAAAGCTGCCACGATGGATTCTCGGCTCGCATCATTGGGAAGCCCCAGCGCCCTCAACGCTTGCGTGCGCTGGTCGTCGGCAAGTGACACGCTATCCAACCGCTTGGGGTCCGAAGCTTGCCGCTGGCGTAGGCGATCGCGCAGCCGCGGGCGACCGTGCAAAAAGTCCCGAGCGTTCAGGGTCGCTGTGGGCAACCCGGTGGGCTTGGCCGTGCGAAAACAAAGGTTGGCCTGAGGGATCCGAAATAGACGCTCCAGGCGTTGCTTGTTCTGCCGTCCCAGGGCTTCCAACAATTCTTCGGAGGTGACCAAGCGCTGTTCCAGCAGCTCACAGCCGAGCGGCTGCGACATTTCGCCCAACACTCGCCGCCTGAGTTCTCTCACGCGCTCGGAGTCCATCGACTCAAGAGATTCCAGGATATCACCCAAGCGAGGACCCGGGGTTTCAACCTCGGTCACGTCTCCGCGATGCAAGTGAATGCGGTGTCGCGTACCTCCAGGTTCGGTCAGTTCCAGGATCCCCGACACGCGATGTCGGTGCAGGGAACCCAACAAATCCCCGAGGGTTGTACTGCCGAGCTTGCTAGGAAGCAGCATGCTTCAGCGCTTAGCAGCCGCAGCTCTTCTGGGCCAAATTCCCGGTTTGGAACCAATGTAAGCCCGAGCCGCGCTGCGGCTGATGCCACTCAATCTCCGTGCGGCGGCGCGTAGAAGTCAACCAGACGAATGGGCTTATCACTCAGGCGCAAGTTCGCTTGGTCTCGTTCATCCACCACATCCCCCCCGATCTGGAATGGCGTCGACGGATCCATTTCGACGCGCACCTCTTTGACCAGGTAGTCCAGCATGTTGCTCGAGTCGTGGTATTCGCCTTTCCAGATAGAGCGCATGTTCGCGATGAACTCCCCGGGACCCAGGGTAGAAATGCGCAAACTCATGCGATCGCTGCGGTCTTCTGCGAAGGGGAACATGCGAAGTCCGAACCCGTAGTACTGGATGGTCGAGGCGGCGACGATCCTTGCGGGCCCCTCGTAGACCACTTCGCCTGCTTGTATTGGACGGCCAATGACGCGTCCATTCTCGCCTAGCCTCAGCGCTTCGGGTCCCAAATTCGTCACGCGGCAATGGGGCATGCGGCGGAGCAGGAAATTGGGCGCCGTGCGAGTCATGGAAGAGACCAGGTAACTGAGTGGGCCCGCGGCGAACGGCTTTAGCGGAGTACGCGCTAAACGCTCCTTGACCAAACCGTAATCGCGCAGCACTTCGGCATCCGCTCCAAATCCGCAAAATGGTGCCAATAGCCCATCGACCTCAACCAACCCGATCTTGCGACTGCCAGCTTCATCGCGCAGACGTCGAATGTCGGCAGCCAACGCCCGACGCCCTGTGGCGCCCACCACGTGAGCCAGGGCGTTGCCTGTGCCGAGCTTGAGGTAGCCAAAACGGGGCCGTGGCTTGCCCGCTGCATCCGCGGCACGTACGACTTCCGTGACCATCACGGTAAACGTGCCGTCCCCTCCACCGGTCAGGACGGTGCTGTAGCCGCGCTCCACGAGCTTTGTTGCGATCTCCTTGGCTTCATCGAGATCACGAGACACAAACAAGTCGGTGCCGCGAAGGATCTGGTCCAGGATTGAGATGACCTCTTCGGTCACGCTCTTGGCATTGCCATTGACCACCACCGCCACCCCCCCGGAGGGCGGCAACACACTGCTGTGCGGCGCCGACGCAATGTCCACAGACGCATTCGCGGCGTTCTCGGGCACGACTGCCATGTAGCCCCTCCCTGGTCCCACGACAAGTCTCGCCGCCGGCGCCCTGGAGGGGGTCACGTCCTGGGGAAAAAGTGCGACGTGGGCCGATTTTGGCCATTTCAAGCAAGCGCCGCGCTGC
>JBNLEN010000049.1:0-39057 GCA_050304975.1 Polyangiaceae bacterium | reverse complement strand
CAGCTGCCCCCCTCGAACTGACCTTCAACCAACACGACAGGATCGCCAATCTGGATGATCCCGCCGGCAACAATCCGCGCGGTGATCCCGGCCAGCCCCCGAGCGGCGTTGTATCCCCCATGTCCCAGGGTTTCCTCCAGACGTGAACACGGATGGCAGTGCCCGGTACCTTCAAGTTCAACCTCGCCAATTCGAAATCGGCTCTTGCGCAAGCTGAGGAGATTGATCCCCGATATGAGTAGATTGCGCCGCAGGTCGCTGGGGGCCACGCTCGCGCGTCCGAGGAAGGCCGCGATCGTGGATAGGTGCTCGGCTTGCACCAAGGTCACCTGTCGGGCGCGTCCGGGTCGCTTTGTGAATCGATCTCCGGCCACTCCCACCTGGGTTATCAGCTCGGCGTGCTCCAGCTCCAGCATTGCTGCGCGGCGCTCGGGGCGAACGCCGATCCACTCCAGGCGACCCGATTGAGGCGCGCGTGATATCAACTCTTTCAACGTTATCACTGGCGATGAGTTGGACACGACCGGTGGAAACGGTCAACAGCGAGGCCCAGCGGTTGGCTGTCAGCAGAGCTTCCACCAGGACAGCCCGACTTGCCGTCGAGGCGTACCGCCTGCTCCACCCCCGAAAAAAAAAGGGGTCAAGTTGATGAATCTTTCAGTCCAAGTAAAGCTTGCCCGGCACACCGCACGCGGCCGATCCCCGACAGAACACAGCGCAAGCCCGCTAGGCTGCGGCTCTTGCCGTTAACCGCGAGAGAGTCCAGGCTCAGCCCCGTCGCTCGCGCTGCCTGAGCGATGCCCGGAGATAACTTGATGTCACACTCTACTGCACTTCCAATCATCGCTATCTTGTCGCTCGCAGCATCTGCCTGCTCGTCCGAGGACACCCAGCCCAACGACGACGGCATCGGCGCTTCCCCATCGATCCAGACGGGGGGAGCTGGCGGTGGTGACGCGTCGGGAGGCTCGCCCGACGTGCCTGGCCCCGCGGGCGGCGACCCATTGGGAGGCGGCGGCATCCCGAACACAAACGCGGGCCAAGGAGGCGAAAGCGATGGTCCGGGCGGAGCCGCAGGAGAAGGCGGAGCTGAAACTGGCGGCTCTGAGAACGGGGGCACAGCAAACGGCGGCTCTGCAGGCGCTGCAGCCGGCGGCGCGGGCGGTGAAGCAACGGGCGGCGCGGGCGGAATGGACGGGGAGCTGAGCGAGGGCTGCGGCACCCCCCAGACGCTCCAGAACGGGGAGATAGACATCAACTTTGGCGGCGGCTCCCGCATGTACATCTTGTCCGTGCCGGACGGCTACGACAACAGCCAGCCTTACCGCTTGGTGTTCGCCTTCGCCGAATCCGGAGCGTCTGCGCGCTCCGTCGCGGACCGAAACTACTTCACGCTCAAGACTCTGGATGAAGAAGCGAACACCATCTTCGTTGCGCCGGACGCAGCCAACGGGGCAGGCTCCTGGAGTCAATCAGACGTTGAGCTGACCGATGCCATCTTGGCGGAGCTCGAAGCCGATCTTTGCATCGACAAGACTCGAATCTTCAGCACCGGCTTCAGCTTTGGCGGCGCCATGTCATTGGCCCTCGCGTGTCAGCGGGCGGATGTGTTCCGCGGCGTTGCTTTCTTTTCCGGGGCGGATCTCACGGGTTCCTGCAACGAGACTCTAACAACGCCCATTGCTTACTACGCATCCCAAGCGAGCGGAGACAGCTCCGGCGATCCGATCCCCAGCAGCGGCAGGATCAAACAAGCGCAGTTCGCGGAGGTCAACGGCTGCACCCCAGAGCCTGACGCCACCACCTTCCCCGCCCCCGGCCAACCGCACAGCTGCACGGAGTACAAGGACTGCACGCCGGGCTACCCCACCAAGTACTGCGTCTTCGACGGCCCCCACGGCTGGGAACCAAGAGATCCCGGCGAAAACATGAGCTGGAACGCCCCCGAGGCATGGCAATTCATCACGCAGTTTTGAGTTTTGGGCCCTAAACGCGCCATCCGCTAAGGGCTTCAGTCGGTGCGATCTGAAAAAGCGCGGATCCGCTAGGGCGCATCCCAATTGGTGCCTGGTGCGATTGCACAAGAATCGGTGAAACAGCAATCAAGTAGTTCCCGTCAATCGGACTCAGCAACTTGTAGCTAGCGTCGTTGACACCCAATTTGGGCCTGAGTAACGAGACTCCAACGCAGCTGTTGCTGACCTGGAGATACTTGATGAAGTCGTTTTTCTGGCCAAAGGCCTCCTGGTGCCAGGCGTTCTCCCAGTCGAGAAGTGCCTGGATTCTGATGGCGTTGCTTTGCGCTCCGAGCGCTTGTTCGAAGGAAAAGCCCGCGTCTGAAGATAATTCCGCAAACGACGACGCCTCGGACGACGACGGCGGGGAGAACGATGCCAAGGATGACTCCGATAGTGATGATTCCGATGATAAGGGGGATGACGATAGCCCTGCGGATGACAGCTCGACTGACGATGACAAGGCGCCGCAAGAGTGCAACGATTGTTCTCCCCCCAAGGTGTGCCTAGCAGGCAGCTGCGAAGACCCAGGTGCGGTGGCGGTAGAAACCACCGTTGGGGAAAAGCCCGGTCAAGTTGGCCTACAGGAGGGGGACGAGTCTGCCGGAGAGGGGCCGATGAGCTTTGCTGTGCGCTCGGACGGCAAAGTGTTGTTGTTGGACCAACGCAACAAGCGACTCCAGTTGTTCAGCGGAAAGGATGTCGAGCAGATAGTTGAGCTTGACTCGACGTACTACCAAGACGTCGTGTTCCTGAACGACGACACGGTGGTCTTGTTGGACAACTACGAGGCCAAGGAGTTGGTCGTGATGTCGCTGAGCGGTGACATTGAGCGCCGCGTCCCCCTGGCAGGCCTGGGCGTCGAAGACCCCGGCGACGCCAGCGGGATGTATGTACGTCCTGATGGGCTTTGGGTGCGATACAACTACGACATTCTCTATCTGACGCCCGAGGGCAAAGAGGCCAAGCGCACGATTGCCCCCGCTATGATCAGTTGCGACGGCAAACACTACTTGTCCGCGGAGCTCCGCAAACAGCAGGTATTCCTCTCCAAACGCACCCGCGAAGGAGCGCCGAAGCCCATTGAGTCGACGTATGAGTTCGAGGACCACGTAGACACCTTGTGGATGGGCTCAGACTGTGAAGGAAACACCACCTTCGTCTCCACGAACTTCCAGGCCGATCGGAACGATGGCCGTTCCTACGTTCTGGTATTCGGACCGAACTGGGAGTTCTTGCGCAAGACGGAGCTCCGCTTCCCAGACAGCAGCTTGGCCGCTGACTACTTCAAAGAGTTTGAGCTGACGCCGCGCGGAGAGCTCTACCAACTTCTGCCAGACGCTGACGGTGTGCAAATCCAAAAGTACTGACCCAGCAGAAGCACCGAGTGCCGCAGCAAAGTAAGGGACTTGAAATGAACCGTCGTACAGCAAAACCCGGGATACTCGCAGTCACCCTTGGCGCAGCCGTGGTCGCAGCGTTGCTCAGCAGCCCGTTGTCGGCGCGCGAACCCATGACGCGCAAACAGATCATCGACATCGCAAAGACATCTGAGAATAACGGCTACCAATGGGGGGGCAGCACCTGGAGCACAGACCCAGCGAAGCAGGGCAAGTGTGACGAAGCCCAAGACAAGATACCGGACCACATCATGTACGGTGGGGTCAAACATGGCTCTGACTGCAGCGGCTTCGTTGCCAACGTTTGGGGCCTACCGGACCCGCGGGGAACGGAGGAGCCACTGCATCCATTTGATACCGGTGCTTTTGCCAGCTCTTCCGGATCGGGCTGGCAGATTATCAACCTGGATGAGTTGATCCAGGGAGACGCCATCATTCGACCGCGCGGGGAAACCCAAAGCGGTCACATCGTGCTCTTCGACAAGTGGAAGACGGGGCACTCCGTAGCCAAGTCTTACGAGGCCATGGGCTGCAAGTGGGGGATGGGCTACAAGAACCGCACCCTGAAGTCAGGCGAAACCTGGCGAGGGTTGCGCCGCCTGGACGTGATCGAGAAGATCGATTGCACGCCGACCACCTGCAATGGGCATGGGGAGTGCAGTGATAGCGGGTGCGAATGTGACATCGGCTACGCCGGGGACCTCTGCGATCGCTGCGTGACTGGTTTCGTTGGCTATCCGACGTGTCACGAACCGGACATGGTCTGTGAACCAGCCGGAGTGCTGCGCTGCGGAGGACGCTTCGGCCTGGACTTTACGGACGCGAAGTCATCATTGGCTGACTACTCGTGCGGACTGGACGGCGGCGGGAAGGAGCTCGTCTACCGGCTCGGCGTTCGTGGGCGCGGAAAAGCCCATATCGAGGTGGATAGCGGAGCCCAGCTGGCAGTGTTACGCGGCACCTGCCACCAGGACGCCTGCGCTGCCAAGGGAACCGGATCCGTCGACTATGAATACGCCGATGGCGAACAGGTTTTCGTGTCTGTCGAAAGCGGCGGCGCAAACAACGTAGTTATCTCGGTCGATTGCGATACTGGGCCCGTGTGGATCGGCGACCCCTGCAATGACGACGCCGACTGCTCAAGCATGAAGAAGGCCGACGGAACGCCCGTTGCCGGCAGCTGCTATGACACTGACGGTTCTGGCGGCTTCTGCACCAGCGAGTGTGCGTCAAACGGCTGTCCAGACTTGGTTGGAAAGGCGCCCACGTCGTGCATTGCGCATCCTGAGAACGACGCGGTGGGCATGTGCGTCACGACGTCATCGGACGTCAACCGTCAATGTCGGGACGTGGCAGGAACGACTGCCTCTTCCTTGCCAAAGTTCAACAACCCCAACAGGATCGCCGAAGTCTGCGCCCCGGCAAGCTTGACCGCGCCCTGTGGCGGAGAACTGCTCGGGCAGGTGCTCGATCAGGAGACCAGGATGGGCATCAACTTCGCTGGCGTCGCCGTGCCGGGCCGCGTGAACTTCACGGATGAAGAGGGCGCGTACGCAATGCCTCAGCTGACCTGCGGCGAGCACGTGTTGGATGTATCCGCAGACGGCTACATCGGCACGCAAATCTCCGTCAATGTCACACCGGATACGCAACAGCTACCGACTGTGTTCTTGTCACCGGACGCGGACTGCGCGGACAACGACGCGATTGATCTGTGGGTGTTCGACGGCTTCTCCAACGACGGGGTACCGGTAGCAGGCGCGACCGTCGAGCTGCGCGCTGGGGTCAATACCTATGCTGGTGCGCCTTTGGCCACCCAACAGACCTCAGCAGATGGCGTGGTGCGCTTCACGGGCTTGGTCCCAGGAAATTACACCGCACGCGTGCAAGCGGACGGCTTCGAGGTTGGGGGGATCACGATCAATTCGTGCCAATCTCTACCCGCGGAGCTAGGCATGACCCTCGACAAGCAAGACGCTTTGATGCGCGTACAGCTGACTTGGGAACAACCCAAGGACCTTGACCTGCACGTGCAACTACCGAACGGACGCGAAGTCTACTACCTGCGCGAATGTCGTGGTGAGTCCATCTTCTACCCGCACGTCACTCTGGATGTGGACCACACCACGGCGCCTGGACCAGAGGTACTCACGGTGTACTCGTGGATGCCAGGGACCTACACTTTCTTCGTGCACAACTTCTCGCACCAGGTCCAAGCGGTCACTCCTGGGGAAGGCGAAGATCCTAAAGACCATGACATCAGCCTGACCAAGTCCCAAGCGACCGTCGTCGTCCTGGACGGCGCAGACTCCGAGATCGGACGCTTCAACGTGCCAACATCGGGCAGCGGATACTTTTGGGATGTCTTCTCGGTGGACGCCAATGATCCCAAGGTGCTCAAGCCCGGAGCGGGCTTGCGTGATCGGCCCAATCCGGATACGGATTACGGCGACGCGACCTGCCGCCCCGAATAGTCAGGGAGCGAAACGAAAGAAAGGTGCTCATGAACCGCCGCGGACGAGAGATCATTGCGGATGAATCCGGTGCCAACTTGGTCGAATACATCATCCTGGTGGGCGTAATCGCGCTGATCGCCATTGCGGGATTCACCTTCTTTGGCGAAGAGGTCGAAAAGAAGATACGCGGCCAGGGCGCCTCCGTCGGCGGGATCAACAGTGAGATCGGCGGGCAGCAGGGGCCAAACACTAAATAACTACTGAGTTCCAGCTTGAGCCTGAGGCATCATCCCAGTTGCGCGCGCGACTAGCACTAGCTGAATGGGAGCGTCATCTCCCCCCATCGCCGACGTCAAGCTGAGACTGCCGCTGAGCTCGCCCGCTTCGGAGTCGAGAAAGAGCGTGATTTCCTCTTCATTGGTCAAACGCGTAGGCAGCTGACGACCAAGCCCCTGAGCGAAGGTTTGAAGGGTCAGCTCCCCGGCGTCGAAACTGAAAACCCCGCGATCCACGTCGGCCAAAAATGACAGATCGCTCTTGAACGAGACGAACGTCTCTTTGGGCTCCGCAGGAGCCACCTCGCCCTCCGACGTCGTTTGCGCCGTCGCGCTCGCCAAGGTCAGTTCACTCAACGTCGCTTGGCAACGCGCGCTGGGGCAGTCGCCGCCCAGTAGGGAGAAGGCTCCTCCCAGGTTGTGGCGCTTCACGCCGTCGTCTGTAGGCACGACGACCCACGAAGCAGCCGGGTCAACACTGTACTCCGTCGCGATCCCCGTGCTGGCGCTGCACGAGCACAGCAACCCAGCGAGCATGGTGGGCGCGGCCCAACGTGACTTGTGCAAATTGAGCGTCATTGTTTTTGCTCATTCTTGGTTGAGGTGCGGAGCTTGTGCTCCAGGATGGTTACCACGCGCTGAAGCGCGACATCCTTTGGTTGTTGTTTCGCAGCCGAGCGGTATTCAGCCAGCGCTCGCTGGTAATCCCCGCTGATCAGAGCATCTGCGGCCACACGCGCTTGCCCAGTACCTTCGGCGCCTGACGGAGAAGGAGGAGGAACCGCGGAAGAGATCGTGGTGGGCGCTGGGGCGTTCTGCTCGTCAGTCGCGGTCGTCTCTGATGGGGAGGCGGTATTGTCAGGCTCGGAAGGTTCTGCGAGCTCATCTGAGTCGGCACTGCCCGAACCAGCCTGGTCGGTCGTTTCAGGCGCTGGGGAAGCTTGGGCAACGGTTGCCGGCGCCTCGCTCCTAAAGACTTTCAGCAGCTTGCTGTTCTTGCCAGGCCCCAGCGTAAACCATGTGGCAATCAGCGCAAAAGGCATCAACATCATGATGATTTTCTGCGGCAGGCTAGCCTGCGCCCATGCCCCCTTCTTCTTTGCGCCACCGGGAGCGCCAAGATCGACCGGAGCCCTCGTCTCGATCAGATCCAGCGGTTGCTTGGTGGTCGGAGGCTCCAGCTGATTCTCAGGTAGAAGCCCCGGCGCTGAGGGATCTTCTAGAATCGCGGTCAGCCTGCTCGGCAGAGAGATAGCGCGAGTAGAATGTACGGAGCCGTAGACATCATCGGACGCGTTGTTTGCCTCGGCCAGCTTGATCAAATTCAACTCTTCCGCGCTGACGCGCACCGTCTTCCTGCCTGGCGCGAAGTTGTTGGAGGGCGGCTGACTCTGCATGCGTGCCGTGTTCGGCGCTGGTTCAAAACCGGTCCCTGGCGCCGCAGGCTGAGCTGGCGCCTGCTGGTGTTGCGGAGCCTGAGAAGGCTGCGCTTGTGCGGGCGAATACTGCGCAGCGGGCGGCTGCGAATACTGCGCGGCGGGCGGCTGCGAATACTGCGCGGCAGGCGGCTGCGAATACTGCGCGGCAGGCGGCTGCGAATACTGCGCGGCAGGAGCTTGTGAAGCGTACGCCTGGGGCGGCGCAGAGCCCGCGGCCAGCTGAAACGCGGGCGGCGGCGGCCCGTCCGAAGTCGCCTCGGGCGGCGCCACATACGTGTGTCGGACCGGCTCCGTTTCCGATACATTCAGGCGAGCTTGCCCGATATCGATCACATCAGTGTGTTTGAGAGCAATCCAACCGCTCGTCACTGGCGCAGCGTTGACGGAAACGGGCACGCTGGGGTTCAAGCTGCAAATGAACAAGTCATTGCCGTCGAAGTATAGATAGGCAGCGAACTCCTCCACGCCCGGCGCGTGCAGACGCCAGGCACCCCGCGTGCCCAACGAAATCGAGCCTGTCGACGAGCCAGGCCAGAAGCAGCACAGAGGCTGGGGTGAGTGCCCGTACTGCACCTCCACTCGGAATTGTTGTCCGCTCACGCCGGCGTTCCTCCTAGTTTCAGGCTGAGTCGTGTTGTGCAGCGTTCAACCATCATGTCGTTCGTTGGGTGTTCCGGTGCAGCGCAGCATCATACACAGCCGGAGGAAGGTCTAGCCCGTGTTCCTTGAGCGTGGGCAAGAACTGCGGGATCGCTCCAGTCGGAATGAAGTCGGAGATGATATTCCCCCCCGCATCCTTGCCCCGGTAGTCGCGTACGAAGATGTCCTGGATCAAATACTTGTTTGTATCGAGATCGAAACCCAACACTTCGCTGATATGCGTCACCTTGCGGCTACCATCTTGCAGGCGGGCGCATTGAACGATCAAGTTCAAGCCCGAAGCGATTTGCACGCGCATGGCTGTGAGCGGCATGTCGATGTCGCTCATCATACACATCGTCTCCAAACGGGTGAGCGTGTCGCGAGGATAGGTCGCGTGCAGAGTGCCCATGCAACCGCCGTGACCGCTGGTCATGGCCTGAACGATATCCAACGCCTCGCCACCGCGGATTTCACCCACGACTAGGCGGTCCGGACGCATACGCAGGGACGCGCGAAACAGATCACGAATCGACACCGCACCGCGCCCTCTAGCGTCCGCCGGGCGCGCTTCCATCTGCACCACGTGGGTACGCTGCAGTTGGACCTCTTTCGAGTCCTCGAGCACCACGACTCGATCATCATCGGGGATGAAGGACGACAGCACGTTCAGCAGTGATGTCTTGCCGCTACCAGTGCCGCCCGCGATCATCACGTTCAGCTTGGACTTGACGAAAATGTCGAGCACCTGCGCCGCCAACGGCGTCATGGACCCGAAACCAATCAGTTTCTCGACCGTCAGCGTGTCCTTGAAGAAGCGCCGGATCGCAACAAAGGGCCCCGTTGGGGCTGCTGGCGGCAAGACCGCTTCGATACGTGACCCGTCCGGCAGCCGCCCCTCCAAGATCGGGCGCTCTTCGCTGAGCAGCTTTCCGACGAACTGGCCAATGTTACGCAGAGCTGAGTTCAGCGCCTCATCGCTATCGAATCGAGCCGACGTCAAGTAGAGCTTGCCCTTCTTCTCGATGAAGATCTGATCTTTTCCGTTGATCATGATCTCACTGACCTGAGGGTCATCGAGGAATGGTCGTACCGGAGCCAGGAACTCCAGGATGGTTTGGTCGTAGACGTCAGGGGGTATCACAGCGCCTCACTGAACCGACTTCAGCAGCCCTTCACGGGCTTCGTCGGCATGTTCTCCCTGCGGCTGCAGGCTCAAGTACTTGCGAAAGTGGGAATCCGCCAGCGTGGGCCGGTGGTCAAAGTCGCGATAGACCACGGCTAGAGCGTAGTGCGCGTCGGCGAAGTCAGCGTTGCTCTGCACCACCCTGCGAAAATGGGCTGCAGCATGCTTGGGCTTGCCAATAGCATTGAGCAGCGTGCCCACCAAGTAGCGCAACCGGTAGTCGCCCGGATGCCGACGCAGATAGTCTTCACCAAATGCGATACCGAGCCGGAATTGATTGGACTGCACATACGCCAACATCAGCGGCTGAGCGGCTTCGCGCTCGGGTGCTCCGGCGCGGATGGCATCATTGAAGTACTGGATCGACCGCGTGTAGTCCCCCACCTGAAAGAACGCCCGCCCGCGCGCCATGAGTTGTTCTGCGGTCCGCTCTTTGGCTACAGTGTCTTCGGCATCACGCACCCGACGTTCGTTGGCGGACGCGCCACCACAGGCCACCCCTGCAGCACTGATGAGTGCGGCAAGTGCAGCCCAACGCGCCACCAAGGAGAACGTCACTTGCGCCCCTTGCCAAACTGAAGCATCAGTTGCCGATCTAGGTTGGCCAGGTAGGAAACGTAATCTCCTTGTTGACCTTGGGTCATGTCGAGCAGCGCCCGCACCTCGCGCTGCACCCGCCTGTAGTCTCGGATGTCCAGCGCGTGTTCCATACGTGCACGATGCACTCGGTAGTCTTCGCCGAGTTCCTCGCGCAGTTTCACCACCATTTCCTCAGTGTCCTTGGCTGCTTCGGGATGACCGGCTTCTTTGAAGCAGGCCGAAGCTTCCTCTAATAGCGGCACGGCACCGACGCCCTCGGAGGGTCTAAAAGGACGCCGCTCCGCTTTCGAAATCCCCTGTGCATAGAGGCGGTTGGCCACACTCAGAGCCTGCTGCTCACCACTTTGCGAACATTTCGAAACAGCGCCGTCCCATAGCTCTGGTACTTCTCGCGGAGCTGAACCGCCTATACGGGTCCCGCCGGACTTGTGCGTCAAAATCACCCAAACCGCTGGAACCGCCGCAATCAGCGCGATGATCGTGACTGGGCTCAGCGTCGCTTGCTTCTTCTCAAAACGTTTGGACGAACCTTCAACCTCGACCACCCAGACCTGCAACCGGAGCCCCCCAATGCCGAGCACGCTCTCGGGCATCAACTGGGAGCGCGAAAAAGGCGAACCGTTGAGCAACGGCGGCGGTTCATAGGTGCGCGCTTCCACCATGGCGCCGGCAGGCGTCAACTGCAACAAGACGTGCTCTGACGCGGCGTGTTCCATCGGCAGGCGAATATCGCAGTGAGCGCCACTGCCGACAGTCACCAGCTCATCCTCGAGCTGCAGGTCCTCGACCCGATTGTCAGGGTGTGTGATTCGAATTCTAAGTGCTTGTGCCATCAGGAAGCTTCTTGCAAACGCATCACCATCGGAGCCACCACCAGCAGCATGATGCAGAAAAATAGCAAAAACAGAGGGCCAACCATCGCAACGCTGGCCTTGGACGCTGCTTCTTCCGCACGAACCGTGCGCTGCATGCGTGCCATGTTACCTTGGATTTGTAAGACATCCGCCACGGGGTTGCCGCGCTCCTCGGCTTGAATGATCGACCCCGTAAATTGCACAACCGAGTCCAGTGGCATGCGCACGGCAAAGTCCCTGAGGGCCTCTTTGCGCGTTCTTCCGATTTTCAATTCATGCAGGATGCGCGTGCACTCCTCGACGATAGCGTCGTCCGGGTCACTCCACTTTTCGACCACGTTGCGCAGCGCCCCCGGGAAGTCTTGGCCGGCTCCCATCGCCAGGGCGAGCAGATCCGTCACGTTGGGCAATCCTCGGTTGACCTGCTTCAAGCGCTCCTGCATCACGCTCGAAATCTGCAAGTATGGCAGCGCGGCACCGACGAAGGCGCACAATACCACTAGCATGCCCATTCCCGTCAGTGCGGACGCTATCGCACCGAAAGCAGCACCGCCAAAGAATGACAACACGCTGAGCCCCACGAAATCGGCAGGAGTGAGTCCCAAGTATTCTCCTGCCCCGGTCAACATCTTGTCGAGATTCTGGTACGTATTTGGCGGGATAGCGCCACTAAACCGGGTTCCCAGCCAGCGCACGAGCGGCTCAATTTGTGCCCAGGCGCCTCCTTCAGCGACTGCCTTTTGCCGCTTCAAACCGCGATAACCGAGGTGGCTAGCCTCTCGCGAAGGAGCGCTCGCAATGCCGTACAACAGGAAGAACAGCGCCAGCGAAAACAGGGCGATGAAGCCATAGCGCATGACCTGGAGCAGGATCATATGTCCACCGCCAATACCTTCGCCGCAACCACCAACGATGCAAGCCAGAAAGCTGCCGCCAGCGTGGCCACCAGGTACCCACCAAACGAGTGCGACAGCGGATCGAAATAGCCAGGCTGCACAACGTTGAAGCCGAAGATCAGCACCAGCGGGAATGCCGCTAGCACCCAAAGCTGGGCCTTCCCTTCAGCTGTCTTCGTGCGCACGACGCCCTCGAGGCGTTCCATCTCGCGCATAGTACTAGCGGTGCGCTCCAAGATGGTTGGCAAGTCACCGCCAATCTGTTTGCCGATCAGTACGGTACTCAGCGATGCGTCTAGGTTGCGGCTATTGACTCGCGACGCCATGTTCACAAGAGCTTGCTCGAGCGTACTGCCGACCTTCATCTCTTTGATCGAGAGCTGTACCTCTTCCTTGAGCGGCGAGCGCATGACCGGCTCGACCGATATGAAAGCGGCGGGCACACTCGGCACGGACTTCAATGCATTGGCGAGCGCCATCAGAAAATCAACAAGCTGTGACTCGAGCTTGTTCACGCGCTCCTTGCGCAGTTGCTCGATGTACAGCGGCGGAATAATCAACGCCAGAACTACGAAGAAATACCAGAACGGCATCTTCACCGCCACGTACAGAGCGAAGAACACCACGCACGCCAGCAACTGACCGATCGCAATGCGCTTGCCGGGCACCCAGATGAACATGCTGCGTAGCTTTCGCTCCAAGCTTAGCGTGTACTTCATCCAGTAGACGCGCACCAAGCCTCGGGCGTCACCCAGAATACCGAGCACGAGGAATCCGCACGCGATAGCAACCAGCAACGCCCCGCCCAACAGCAGTAGCAATTCCAAACCAAGCATGTTCGCCAGTTGGTCTTTCAGACCTGACATCGAGACCGCTCCTTCATAGAAAGGGTTCTCCTTGTTTTATCAGCCCGCGCACAATGAACTGGTCGAGGTAGGACGGCAGGTAGCCCGTGGCTTGAAATTCGCCAAGCACTTCGCCGTCGGGTCCCGTCCCCGTACGGATGAATTTGAAGATTGGCATCAGTTCGACCACCCCCTCATCGTTGATCCCTACCACTTCCGCGATCTCACTCACCTTGCGGCTACCATCGGAGAAACGCGTCTGCTGCACGACAACATGAATGCTTTGAGCAATCTGTTCTCGAATCGCGCGTACGGGCAATTCGACCCCCGCCATCAACACCAGCGTCTCTAGACGCGCGATAGCTTCTTTCGGAGTGTTGGAGTGGAGCGTCGTCAACGAACCATCATGACCAGTGTTCATCGCTTGGAGCATATCCAGAGCCTCTCCGCCACGACACTCACCAATGACCACGCGATCTGGCCGCATGCGCATGGCGTTCTTGAGCAAGTCACGAATCGTGTACTCACCCTTGCCTTCCATGTTGGGCGGTCGGGTTTCCAAGCCCACTACGTGTGGCTGCGCCATCTGAAGCTCAGCGGCGTCTTCGATCGTGACGATGCGTTCATCCGGCGGAATCGCTCCGGACAACACGTTCAGCAACGTGGTCTTACCTGAGCCGGTACCTCCCGAAATCACGATATTCTTCTTGGAGATCACGCTACGCGTGAGGAAGCGCCCCATCTGTGGACTCACAGCACCGAAACCGATCAGCTTGTCCAGCGTCAGTGGGGTCTTGGAGAACTTACGAATGGTGATCGCCGAACCCTTCAACGCCAAAGGGGGGATCACCGCGTTCACGCGCGAGCCGTCTTTCAATCGAGCGTCCACCAGCGGGGACGACTCATCAATCCGACGTCCAAGCGGTGTCACGATCCGTTCGATGCACGCGCGCACTCGTTCGTCATCCGTAAAACGCGCGTCGCTGAGTTTCAGTCGCCCGTTTTCTTCAACGTAAATAGTGGAAGGATCCACCACCATGATTTCGCTGATTTTGGGGTCAGACAAGAATCGTTCTAAGGGCCCCAGGCCAAGCGCTTCATCCACCAACTCCCCGACGAGCCGATCCGTGCTGATGCTGGCGGGAATATCCGCGCGCATCTGGTCGACGATGCGACGCAGGGCACCAAGCACTTTGGGCCGCATGGACGGGTCGTCAACGCTGTTGGAGTCCATGACAGCCAGGTCCAAGTGCTCGAGTAAGCGACGATGGATCTCCCTGCGAACGCCGGCTCCGTCGTCCTGCTTTGTCGGGGAAACCTCCGCGGAAGACCCCATACCCTCACTGAATAGCTGCCCCGGAGGAGGGGGCACTCGAGTTGGCTCTTCGAACTTGGTAGGAGCGCGCTGCCTGTTGCCTGGCGCGCCTGGGTCCCCATGCGTGGTGGTCTCGCCCGTGGTAGGGTCGGGGGTTGCGGGCTGTTGCGAAACTTGGCGCACGCTGAGCGTCACATCGCCCACGACGATCGGCGTGCCGTAGGGCACGATCACCCGTTGCTTCTTCAGCAGGTCATTACCAACGTAAGTGCCGTTGGTAGATACGTCTTCCACCTGCATGGACTGGTCGAAAACGTGAACAACTGCATGCTGCCGGGACACGAGGTCGCTGTCGACGTGAACGACACACTCTGGATGGCGTCCGATCGTCAGTGGCCCATGCACAGGCAGCCGGCGCATATGGGCGGCTCCCTCATGCGGCTGCACGAAGACTTCAACTTCCACAGCTACCTTCAGCGGCGCGCCTGTTTGAAGCCCTCAAGCTCACTGTCTCTTACTCGGCGGTTCACCTGGAGCGGGAGCGGCCGTGGACGACCAGTCCGACGGCTTCAGCTTGTGAGGCTCCACGTCATCTAGATCCCCGGAGAAGTTAGCAAACTGCTCCAGAGCTGATTCCACCATTTGACGTGCGGGCTTTGGCACGGCGTCCACCGCGCTGGGAATGATGAAGATGGCCCCCTCAACGTCCTCAGCTGCCCAATTCTGGGACCCAAACAGATATCCGAGAATGGGCAATGACGACAAGCCTGGCAAACCGCGTGAACCGCGCCGCTCGGAACTGCTGCGAATGCCGGACAGCACCAGCGACTGGCCGAGCTTGAGCTTCACCTTGGTATTGAGCGTGGAAATGGCACGGCCAGGTATCGTGGTGCCACTCAGCGCTGGGACCAACTCACTCACGTCAGCTTCAACCGTGATCTCGATATCTCCACTCTCACTATCATAGAACGGCAGGACTCCAACGTTGGTCCCGAAATCGATGGATCGAATTTCCGAAGTCAGACCGTTGGCGACGGAGAAATTCTGCTCACCACCGCTCGTATAGTTTGCCTTGTTGCCGTTTGCGGTGATCACCGTCGCTTGACGCAACACTTTGGCCCAGCCATGAGTCGCCGCGATATCCAACGCTGGCAGCGGGTGATTGACGATGCTGGCCGTGGCGGACGTGGTCTGATTGCTCAACAGATCGAAGTTGATGCTCGATTGAATCGCCTCGCCCCCAAGGCGTGACGGCCAGTCAATGCCCACCGAGTAACCGGAGCGCTTGTCGTACTGAACGAAGAAGAAGTCGAGCCTGATGTTGAGCTGGCGCTGATCGACCGGCGCCCCAACGCTAACGAGGGACTCCACCTGGCCTGGGTAGAGCGCAGCGATGCGCTGCACACGCTGCACGGCCGCTTCGTCCTTGACGGCGCCCTCGATGAAGAAACGGAGCCCTAGACGTTGCACGTTGAGTCCACCAACGCCTTCCAGTAACGCTTCCAGCTCGCGCTTCACGGTATCAGGGCTGCGCGCAAACACGTTGATCTCGTGGGTAACTTGCCGACCGTCCTTCATGATCAGCAGCAGCGTGGTAGATCCTGGGCGTCGACCAACCACAACGAACTGACTCTTGTCGGTTGTCAGCTTGACCTCGACGATGCCCTTGGCGCCCTCCGAGTAGTTCTTGACGTCCACCGCGCTCAGCGTCTTGTTTTCGCCGATCACCAGGTCATGTTCGAGGCGTCCCGTGTCGGCGGAGACTTCTGCGGGGTCTTCGCTCTGGGCAAGCGCATCGCTGGAGAGCCCGCTGGAGAGCGCCAACGCCGTCAGCAGAGCAGGTAGGGTTCTGTGAATTCGGCTTCTGATATCGATTGAGGTCATGTGGATCTTCATCATTCGGGTGGTGGTCATTGCGTGACGAGCTTCACTGGTCCGCTCTCGGCGCGCGCGCGCTGCACTCTGGCGCGCTCCTCGTCGTTCGTCAGAGCTTTGATATTCATGTCCTTGATGCCCTCCGCGACGCGGGGGTCTTCTGGGTTGCGCAGCACCACAACCAGCTCCCCGCTACCTGCGGCACCCGCCAGGCTCAACAGCTGCGACTCGGGCAGGGTAACACTGAGCGTCAGCGCAACATTGCGCGTGCGGCGTTTATCCGTCGGGTCAGACGGCAGCGTGCTCAGACCTTGGGCCAACACCAGCACCTTCTGCAGCAACACGACTGATTTGCGTCCTTCTAAAGAATTCAGACTCGCCAACAAATCCACATAGTCACCCGGTTCAACGAGCGCAAAACTCTGGTCTCGGCTATGCACGGTGTACGCCCGGCGTCCGGGCTGAATCAGCCCGCTGAGCTCACGCCGTTCGTCCGTTGCGATAGCTAGGTCAGTCCACATCAGAGTCTGTCCAGCGCGCAGATCGTGCCCCAACCTCAGCCCGACGACTCGGCTTTTTTCCGCCGCCTTCACGGAGCGGTCCTCGACATACGCCTGAGGCACTTCACGCACGGCGACGTTGTCTTCGGTCACACGGGCACCTTGGTCAACGCTCTTGACCATCGTGAGGATCTCGATTTTCTTCCCGCCGGAGAGCTCCTGCTCCGCCCGCTTCAGGTACAAGAAGCACAGCGCTCCGCCCACCAGGGCTGTGACGAGTGCGATCAAAAAGGCCGACTTGTTCATTGGGCGGCCACTATATCTTGGGCCACCCTCATAGAGAAGTTGGCAATCGCCTAGATCACGGCCAGTGCCACCAGACGGTCAGTGCGGTGGCAGCGAAGATTGGTGGGCCAAACGTGAGCGAAGTGAGTTTCAACGCTGGAGACTGGGCTCTCGCTTCCTGACTCATTGTGGCCCGCTTGAGCAGCCGCCAGGTGTTCGGCAGCATCTGCCCGAGCTTGCCGCTCAGCGCCAAGTGAACAGGCGCGTAGACCGCTGCAAACACGTAAGCCCACAACTGCGCAAAGACCCCAGACCAGGGGCCCAGCAACAGCCCTAGAGCCGCCAGCAGCTTCGCGTCGCCCCCCCCGATTCCCCCTATGTAGAACAGCACGACGGGCAGCACTGCACACGCTAGCCCTCCCGCCAGCCCATAACCCAACGCGCCAAAGGTTGCCTCCGGCGCGCCAACAGCCTGAGGCAGCAAACTCCGCACAGCCAACGCGGCAACAGCCGCCGTAATTGTCAACCAGTTCGGGATCTTACCCGTCTTCAGGTCGATCGCCGCCGCCACCGCGGTGACGAACAGCGCCATCCCGAAACTGACCGGGATCAGGTGGGGCGCGTCTTTGAACAAAAGCGAAAACCCACAAAGCAGAGCGCCGGGCGAGAAGGCCCGACGCACTGCATCCAAAGGTGTTTCAGTATGCCAGGGCTTTCCGGAATCCTGGCGTAGCTACTGTTGGGCTCAACTGGCGCCGAGCTATTTCTTGGCTTCGGAGTTGATATCACCAACCGCCTTGGCTTGGGCGTCCACCTTCTTCTCGACCTCCTCACCGAAGAACGAGAAACCGGCGATGGCAATCAGCGCAACCACGCCGACTAGAATGATGTACTCGACGAGGTTTGCGCCCTTTTCGTCTTTGATGAGACGCTGAATCTGCTTTTTCATTGGAAAGTCCTCTCTCTCTGGCGTTCACGACGCTAAAACGGTGAGATGCGTTGCACGTTGCTTTAGGGTCGCGAACGCTTCCCGCAATTAGCTACGTCGCGCGTTATATCTTTTTCCCAGTCCCAAGAACACATTTTCTCCCTCCGACGCCCGGTGAAACGCCACGTGCGGCAACTGCCTAGCCATGTGTGAAACGCAAAAGGGATTTGTTGGCGCGCGAATCGTTTCTTCTCGGGCCATACCTAACCGCGCGGACGCGCACCAGATTGATCGCACTGCTGACCAAGATCGCTTGGTGCGGACACTCACAGCGGCGTGGGCCCGTCGACTCTGACAGGCCTAGGCTTTCTGCGTACGCGCTGAGGGATTTTCTCGAACTTCTGGTCGAAAACGTAGATGTCATCCTGATCGCGCACCGTGAAGGAAGCGATCGCTTCGGCCGGGCGCAACGGGATTGGCCCTTCGTCTGCTTTTAGCCTCAGCTCGAGCGGAGACCCAGCAGGCAGGTCGAAAACCACGTGCGCCACTCCTGAGGAATCGGTCGTGCCCACCTGCTTTCCCAAGTGAAAAACCGGAAGATTCGGTCCGTTCTGTGCTCTGACCACCACGACGACCGCGCGCGTCTTGGGCGGGCAGGCAGTGGTGTACTCCGCTCCATCAGCGCCAACTAGCTTGCGAAATACAACCACCAATGGCTTGACCGGGGACTTGAAGGCATCCGGACAAGTGATCACCAAGTTGAAGGTGTCACCCTCTTGCCCGGCCAGACTCACGCTGGCACGTCCGGAGGCGTCCGTCGTGGCGAGCACTTGCTTCTGCCAAACCACTTTGGCTCCATCGACTGCCACCCCGGGATCGCTCTCCACCGTCACGACCGCTCGAAATTCCTGCGGTTTTGGCGGTCCCATCAGCTCACACCCGGCGCACAGCGCAGCCGCGGCACAACACAGGAATACCGCAAGTCGATGACAGCTCGGGTTCACGGCCGGCATCCTATCCAAATTCTGTTTCCTGCCAAGCGCGCGGGCCTTCGCTGGCAAATCGGCGCTGGCGCTGATCGGCCGCGTGAACTTTCTCCCAAAGCGGTACGCCACCCTGGCGGGCGGCCGCTTGGATCCTGGGCCCGAAGCTAACGCGGCAATGCCCCGGGTTCGGCATAAAATCGCTGAACAAAACTCTAGGCAAGATCCGGTCCGCCCCGAAGAGCGATCTCCTTTTTCGTCCCTGGTGTCCGATGCGAGCGAACTCATCCCTTGCTACGGAAAGAGCCTTGCTGTCCGTGCCCTGTGAATGGGACAGGCCGGCGCGGCGTCTAAACTTGCCTCAATGGATCGGGGGCGTGGGGCTGCCGATCCACACTTGGAGGGTCCCAAATGCTGAAGAGCCACGCAGTCGCCAGTTCGTTGTTAGCCGTCGCACTCATGGCGGCGACGCCTAACGTCCACGCGGACACTGACGGATCGTGCACGACTGCCGCGGACGTGGGCTCCAAAGTGTGGAAGCACGCGGGGCCGACAGTCAAAACGGCTCTCAAGGGGGCGGGGCCGTTCGGCGCAACTGCCGCGACGGCGGCCAGCTTCATCGAGAAAGGGATCAAGCTCTGGAACAAGATCGCCGGAGATCAGACTTGGGCCAAGATTGGCCCACGCCGAATGGACTTCGGCAAGTGGAACGATGGCACGTTGATCGGCAAAACCGAGCGCTTGTTCTTGTCAGCGATTCCGGCAGTCAACCCAGTCGTCGTCGACTTCGAGCGCCTGGACATGAAGGGTGAAGCGAAGGTGGTCATCTGCAAGGTTCCAGAAAAGGGCAAAGCCATGGTCGTCAAGAGCTTCACCACAACCGAAAAGTCCAAGAACAAGACGGTCAAGATTGATGACGCAAAGGGCTACGTCATCGCAGTCGCTTTGCACGGCAAGCTAGCCGTCAAGAGTGTGAAGTACCGCGTCCGAGCCAAAATGACCTACGACGATAAGCAGGTCAAAGCCCCCGAACACGTCGTCACCGGCGATCGGACGCCTGATGACAACACAAAGACGGGCAAGCGCACACCGTCGAAGGATAACACCAAGGCCGCTCCACGAGCTCCGTCGAAGGATAACACCAAGGCCGCTCCACGAGCTCCGTCAAAAGACAAGGCCAAGTCCGCTCCGCACGCCGCCCCCCAAACGCCTGGCGCGCGCTAATCGAGCGCTAGGTCACCCGAGTGGTCCCGCCTTCTTTTGGCGCGCCGAGCGCCAAGCCGACTCCTCCCAAAATCGCCACGGTGGCCAGCACCAAACGCTGGCTTAGCGCTTCACCCATGAGTGCCACCCCATAGACAGCGGCGATCACCGGAACGCTCAGCTGAACGACGGCCGCACGCGCGGCGCTCAGGCCCCGTAGCGCCGCATACCAGATAGCGTAGCCGCAGCCTGAAGCGAGTGCGCCAGAAGCGATCGCCAAAAGTGAACCATCTAGACTGAGTTGGTGCTGCTGCAGTTGGGTCAGCGACACCAGCAGCATCAACGGCACGCACCACAGGAAATTACTGGCAGTCTTGGTCAGGGGGTCCCCAGCGACGCGACGACCGAACAACGAATAGATCCCCCACGCGATCCCAGCTGTTGCCATGAACAGCGAACCGCGCAATGAGGGCGCCTGAACCCCCGGCAGCAACAAGTACACCAAGCCGGCGGCTGCGCTCACAAGCCCGAGCCACTGCTGCCCGCTGGGCCGCTCACCGTCTCGAATCGCCGCCACCAACATCGTCAGCTGCACGCAAGCGAAGAGTATCAGCGCTCCGGTACCCGTACTCAGCTCAACGTAGGCGAACGAAAACGGAGCCATGTAAAGCCCCAGGGCTAGGGCTGACTTGAAATCTCCGCGAAACCTGATGCTTCCGGACCTCAATCGAGCCAACAGCAACAGCGTCAGCGCACCGCTGGCCACTCTCAGAGTGGAGAAACTCGCGGGGTCGATGCTGCGAGCGCCCAGGGCCAGACGGCACAAGATGGAATTGGCAGCAAACGCAATCATCGCCACCGCCGTCAGCCCGAGGGTGCGAGGTGACATCCCCATTTCGACGGTCTAGGCCAACTCTTCGACCAACTCAAGCGGCCCGCGACGATTGCGGAATCCGGCTGCGGGTGTCACCTTGCAGGTGGCAATGGCTCGAAAACCCGACATGCACCTGAACTTGAACGTGCGGGGAATGACCACCTCTGCCACGGTCGCCATCAACGAGCGTTCCAACGAGCTGATAGCGAGCGGCAAAGAAGTCTTCAAGCTCGGCCTGGGGCAGTCGCCATTTCCCGTGGCCGCCCCAGTGGTAGAGGCTTTGCAAAAAAACGCGCACCAAAAGGACTACTTACCAGTCAAGGGCCTACGCGCTTTGCGCGATGCCGTAGCCGAGTATCACGAGCGCGAGGATGGCGTCAGACGCAGCGGCGATGACGTATTGATCGGTCCAGGCTCCAAGGAGCTGATGTTCTTGCTGCAGCTGGTGTACTACGGCGATCTGGTCATCCCAACGCCAGCTTGGGTGTCCTACGCACCGCAAGCACAGATAATCGGCCGGCGCGTAAATTTGATGCCCACGCGGCGTGAAGATGAGTGGCGCCTGAGTCCCGAAGGTTTGGAAAGGCTCTGCAAGGACGACCCGGATCGTCCACGCATCGTGATCCTCAACTACCCATCGAACCCCACGGGCGGCACCTACAAGTTGGATGAGCTGCGCGCACTCGCACGTGTGGCGGCCAACTACCGCGTGGTTCTGCTTTCGGACGAGATCTACGGCGAGTTGCACCACAAGGGGCAACACATCTCCATCGCCCGCTTCTACCCCGAGGGCACGATCGTCAGCTCAGGCTTGAGCAAGTGGTGCGGCGCCGGCGGCTGGAGACTTGGCACGTTTCTTTTCCCTGAGTCCATGCGTTGGTTGCTCAACGCGATGGCTGCCGCGGCAAGTGAAACCTATACGTCCACTAGCGCCCCCATCCAGTACGCCGCGGTCCGCGCGTTCGAAGGGGGTCCGGACATTCAGCTCTACCTAGCTAAATCACGCAAGGTGCTCAGCGGGCTCGGGCGCTGGATTCATCGTCGACTCACGGACAAGGGGATCATCTGCGCCAAGCCGGCTGGCGCCTTCTATCTGCTTCCAGACATGGAGCCGTTCGCCGAAAGCCTGCGAGCGCGTGGCATCACCACTAGCGCCCAGTTGTGTGAGCGCGTGCTGGAGGAAACGGGGGTCGCCATGCTTCCCGGCAGCGAATTTGGCCGCCCCGAGAGCGAATTCACGCTGCGCCTAGCCTACGTCGACTTCGACGGAGAGCAGGCGCTGGCGAACGTCAACGGGCGCCCTGTTGATGAAGTATTTCTGCGCAAGTACTGCGGGCGCGTGACGACCGCCATCGATCGTTTCGTCGACTGGCTAGGCTGAGCTACGCCATACCTCTGCCCACTTTTGGCACGGCTGGCTTTGATTCAAATGTCAGCGCCGCGAATGCTGACCGCTTGGTTTCGCCCTCGCCCTTTGGCCAGGTACAACGCTTGGTCTGCCTTGCGAATCAAGTCCTCAACACGCCCCACCACGTGCTCGGGATAGGCGGCTACGCCGAAGCTCGCCGTCACCCTGAAGTTCGGCGCGACCCCTTCGAAATCAGTCTCCTCAATCACCTGTCGACAGCGTTCGGCAACGACCATCGCTCCGCTGGCCACTGTCTCCGGCAGCAGCAGCGCGAACTCTTCGCCGCCATAGCGCGCTGCGCTATCACATTTGCGCAGCAAATCCGTCAGCGTCGCCCCAACTCCCGCCAGCACGCCATCTCCAACCACATGTCCGAATGTGTCGTTGATGGTCTTGAAGTGGTCCAAGTCCAACAAGACCAAGCTCAGCGGACTTTGGTAGCGCGTGCAACGAGCGAACTCCGCATCGATCACCTCCATGAAGTGTCGGCGATTGGAAAGTCCCGTCAGTTCGTCCGTGCGACTGATCTGCTCGAGCCTGGCGTTTCGGCGCCTGAGCTCCGTCTGCAACGTCTGATTGTGTAGGTGAACTCGCGCTCGGGCGACCAGCTCCTGATCTTCGAACGGTTTCGTCAGGTAGTCACTCGCTCCCTCACTGAGACCGCGTATCTTGGCATCCATGTTATCGCGAACAGTGACCATGATCACCGGGATCCCCAAAAACTCGGGCTTGCTGCCTTTGAGCCGCAGGAAGTTGTAGCCGTCCATATCGGGCATCTCGATGTCGCACAGCACCAGCGACACATCATGCTCGGCGAGCATACGCAGCGCTTCCGTCGCGCTCGCTGCCGCGAGGAAGTTGTGCCCGACCTCGGCTTCGCGCAGGGCCGCGGTCATACGTTGGCGCGCCGTTTCTGAATCGTCGACGATCAGCACGGTCTGCACGTCGCGCGGTGCGCGCAGTGTGGTTGCCCCGCTCTGGTTACCCACACCCCTAGCTTAGCCGGATTAATCCAACTGAGCCGGTATCTTCCGACGCGGGCCGCAGCTTAGATATCCTGACGCTCCCATCCCAGGGTAGGCAGGAGCAAGACATGGCCCCAGAAAGTGTCCGCGCTCATCACAATCGAAGCCCCGATAACGGTTTTGAACCACAAGTGGGCGATAAATCGTGGGACCCAAGTTAAAGTCAGCTCCCAATGCTCTGCGATTGTCCGTATTTTTGGCCAAACTCCCGGAGGTTGCGCTCCACGATCTCTAGAGCGCTCGTCGCGCTGCTGCTGAGCGCAGGAGGGACGGCGGCCGCAGAGCAGGCCCAACCAGAAGAGCCCGCGCCAGCGTGCCCCACCACCTCGACGTTGCAAGTACGTTTCAACCCAGCGCCGCCACAGGCGTTCTTGGAGGAACTGAAGCGGCGTTTGCACTCGGGCGTCAAGCCCTTCGGCGCACGTGTGTGCGTGGCCCCAGGCAAGCAGGAGACGACGGAAGGCGCATCCGGCTTGCCTGTGTTCGATCGCGGCTTGGTCGTGCTTCTGGTTGAACGCAATCAGCGCGGCGTCCAGGCGACCCTGTTATCTCGCGGCGGCCGTCTTGAGCTGGCCGTGAATTCGAAGTCTGGCCCCAGAGCGCAGGGCCACGCGCTCGCAGCCGCAATACTGGCCGCCCTGAACGACCAATGGTTCGTCCCCCGTGACAACAACGAGCAACGAGCCAGCCACAAGTCCAACATCCAACGTCCCGCGCACACTGATCGGAAACTCGCACTGACGCTGACAGGCAGAGCGCTCGCGGAGGTCGACCTAGAAGCTGCTCCTCGACTTGGCGCGGGCGCAGAGTTGGGCTGGTGGGCGACAGACAGATGGTTCGTGGGCGTCGAGGGCGCGTACCTGAAGTGGCGTGATATTCCTCTGGTCCTCGGAACCGCCCATGCCGAAGGGGCATTCGTCGGCGGACGGATCGGCTATTTGCTCGCCGCGGGGAACGCGCGCCCCATGCTGTTCGCTGGCGCCCAATACCTGGTGTTGGAGGCGGACGCCTCTCCTCGCTCCAGCTCGACCAGAAGTGACTCTTCCACTCAGGACACGGCGCGCTTTGTGGGCGGAATGCAATTCGGCATCCCCTTGGCCCACAGCTTTCGCCTGACGCTGCGCGGCTTGGGCGGTTTCAGCCTGAGGTCACTCGATGTCGGTGATGGCATCGAAACCGAGCCGCTCAGTGGTCATGCGCTGGTGTCCGCGAGCGCGGGACTCACTTGGTTTCTCGAATGACTTTGTCTGTGTCGTTGTCAACGACTTCATCCGCTTCGACCTCGTGCCCGTCGACGTCAACGGATTCCCAGTTCACACGGTAGCGCTTGCGCTGTTCACGTCGAACCTTGGCTTGACGCGCCCGTTGGTCACGCTCATGCCGGCGCTGTGCCGAGTTCCGCCTCTCGCTGGGCGCGGGCGACCGCTGTGCTGACAACGCACGCCGCAATTGACGGGAGATGTCCTGAATGTGGGCGTTGATTTGTTCGGACGATGCGCGCATGCCGGAAGCTTGCCGGCGCAAGCCCGAGCCAAATATCACGCTCAGAATCGCGAGCACGAGCGGCACTATCAGCTGAAACGCCAAGCCGATCGCCAAGCGCAGGGCTGATAGCACGACGACGATCAGTACGCGCAGCACAAAGCTGAAAGGCGGCGGGACGTAGGCCAGATACGCTAACGCCTCGTTCAGATCGTCCACGTCTTCGGGCTCGGCCCAGCTCGGGTGCCAGCGCGCCTCGGAGTTTCCTGAATCCGCTTCGCTACGTGATGAGCCTGCACTGGACCTCGGCTGAGAAGCACGCTCGGCTCGCTCGTCAGGGGCATAATCCGCGCGGATCCCCTTTTCCGCTAGCAGCCGCTGCAAGTCACTCGTGCGTCGATCTGGATCGGACTCCAACATGCGCTGCAATACGTGTTTGAGCGACGGCTCAACCGTCGAACCGAGCGCAGCCTCCACATCGAGATTGAGGCCTTGGTGGGGCAATTCTTCGGGGCGTGTACCCGTCAACATCATCATCGCGGTCGCCCCCACGGCGTAAACGTCCGTCGCAGGCAACGCACGCGCTTGAAACTGCTCTGGGGCCATGAAACCGAACGTCCCCACCACCGTGCTCCCACCGTCCAACTGAAGCTTCTGCCGAACGGACCCAAAGTCCACGAAGCTGAAATGACCATCAGGACGCCGGATCACGTTGTTGGGTTTGATGTCGCGGTGGATCACGGGCGGCGAGCGGTGATGCAGGTAGCTCAGAACCGCCGCAGCATCGTGCAGAAACCGCACGACATCATCACGCGAGAGTTTTCCAGCTTCAATCAGGTCAGCAACGCTAGTGCCTTCGACCTTTTCCATGACGAGGCAGAGCGCACCGCCTTCCTCGAAATGATCGACATATGCGGGAAGCAGGGGATGCTGCAACGCCGCCAACACCCTGGCCTCACGTTCCGCGAGTTCCACTTCTTTCCAGCTCTCAGCGTGAGCAACATGGAAGACTTTGAGCGCAACGGGACGCCCTTTCAGCTTATCGACCGCCTCATAGGTCTTCGCTTGGCTGCCTTGGCCCAATGCTGCCGCCACCACGTAGCGGCCGTGGCCGAGCGTGCTGCCCAATGGCCCAGCGCCTTTCGAAGGCTCAGCCGCCGTTTGTTTCACTTCTGCCGCAGACACCCGTGGCGGCAACGTAAGACCCCGGTTGGGACTCGTCACCCACAAAATGACGCGGTTTTCCCGGGACGAACAGAACTCTCGGCGTTATTCGCCCTTGGCCTGTTGCAGGCGCTCCTTCCAGCCCGGGGTGAGCCGGTCGACTTTGCGGCACGTGTCGCCGTCACAGCGCAGCGAGACATACTTGAAATCGCAAACGGCGACCCAATTCGTTTCGTCTTCCTCGAACTCAGCCTCGTTGACGCGGACCTGATCCTCTGGACACTCCAAAAGTCGTGCCCCAAGGGACTGCGCCGCCACAGCCTGCTGAGATGCGCAGCCTGCAAGCGCAACCAGTGGTGCGCCTACGATCACGGCCAGCCCCATCCATCCCCAAAAATCCCTGCTCGCATGCATCATGCGGCGTCAGACACGGCGAATGAGGTTGTCTTGGCGAATTTCGGCTAGGCTGCGAAGTATCTTTTCGATTTGGGCCTCAAATGCTGAAGATAGACCCAGCGGAGCCGATTGCTCGACAGCACCACGCCCATGTCATCGTGACAGGCGCGCTGGGCAACGTCGGTTTCAAGGTGCTAGAGCATTTGGCGACTCGAGGCAGGACGAAACACCTCATCGGGATGGACTGTGAGTCACCCACCGAGGAGCAAGCCAAGCGAGCCCACGCGGCAGCGGCGGCTGGCGGGTGTCAGCTCGAATTCGTGCAGTGCGACCTCACTCAGTTCGACGACCAAAGCTGGCAAAGGCACTTCGAGACCGCCAGCGCGGTCCTGCATTTCGCCGCCAAGTTGCCGGTGCCCGAAAGTGGCTGGGACGCGGCCCAAGCCTCGTTGGTGATGACGCACAACACGGCCCTGGCCGCAGCCAGAAGTCAAAGCATTCGACGCTACGTGTTTGCTAGCTCCAACCACGTGATGGGGGGCTACAAGGGACGAGGGCTTGGCGCCGGTGAACTGACCGCCGACCTGATGCCGGCCGTGGGCACCGTCTGGCATACGGGTGAAGATGAACGCAATTCCACCGCCTACGCGACGGCACGCTGGGCGGGCGAGCACTTGTGTCGGTCTCTCGCGGAGCAGCAACCACAACCGAAGGCTCCGACAACATACGTGTGCGTGCGCATCGGCTGGACTCAACCCGGCGCAAACCTGCCGCAAACCATTTCTGCTACTGGCACGCCCCGCGCGCGAACCACCGAAGGGCTGGAGACGCTAGACCAGCGCACCGCGGCTGCAGACCTTTGGTTCAAGCACATGTGGCTCTCCAACCGGGACTGCTGCGACCTGTTCGAACGGGCCCTAGAAGCAGACGTCAGCACGTGGCCGAGCCGCTGCGTGATCGTCAACGGCGTGTCAGCCAACCGAGGCACGCCTTGGAGCCAGGTCGAGAGTAGGCAGTATCTGGGATTCGTGGCACAAGACGACGTGTTCGACGCGGACCAGCAGAATGCAAGCCCCCAATCCTAGCCCACCGACCTCGGTGAATATCCGTCGGGCAACCACCAGGGACGCAGCAAGCATTGCCCGAGTCGACGTGGCTGCTTGGCTGGCGACCTTCCGCGGCATCGTGGCAGATTCAGTACTGGATGGGCTGAACCTACTGCAGTCCACGGGCGTGTGGCTCTCGCGGCTCGCGCCTGAGCCGACCGTGTTCGTCGCCGTATTGGACGGCACCCTTGAAGGATTCTGTTGGGTACGCCAGTCCGATGACCCTGGCGCGCGCTCAACCACGGGTGAAGTTCACGCGCTCTACGTTCATCCCGATGCGCAACGCCGCGGGATCGGGTCGCAACTGCTGGAGGTCGGTCTGGATCAACTGCGCCAGAGCGGCTCGAGGGAAGCCACCTTATGGGCCGCAAAAGAGAACTCCACTGCCATACAATTCTACGAAGCTCACTGGCTACGCTTCGATGGTGCCAGCAAGAACGTGACCATGGGCGACGGCTCCATCGCCCATCTGCGCTACCGCAGACCGCTGGCTTGGATGGACTTGCTGCGACTCCCGCAGCCGGACGATGCCGAAGAACTCTTCCCGTACGTGTTCCAGACTCGCGTCACCGACACCATCGTGTGGGACGGTCCGGAGTCGAAGGCTGAGTTTTTGACCAATTGGCATCAAACCGTGGCCGCAGCTCGCGCCAAACGGAGACACTTCTTCGTGATCTGCGACCCAAGCGCTCGACAGCCCATCGGTTGTTGCGATGTGCGACCCGATGGCACCGGAGGTGGCACACTCGGCTTGTGGGTCGCCGAGAGTTTTCAGGGCAGCGGCATCGGCACACAGGTCATCCAACAACTGGTGACCTATGCCTTTCACGAGCTGGGGCTATCTGAGCTCGAAGCGATGGTGTTCACGGGCAACAACGCGAGCCGCCGGATCTTCGAAAAGAATGGGTTCACCCTGACACAAACTGTGCCTGATGCCGTGCTCAAACGCGGGCGCAGAGTCGACGAGTGGAAGTTCAGCTTGGCGAACCCCTACTTGGAGGCCCGCGTCCTTGGTCGAGTGAGGCGCGACTAGGGACTGACCAGAATAGATTGAGCACCGAGCGCGCCGAGGATGCAGCAGCGGCAGCCCGCTCTATTGGGGTCAGCGTCCTAAGGGAGTCCGCTGATGCTCTGCCAACGGTAAACTCGCTCGTGCGCCAGTTGTAGCAAGTCCCGATCTTCACGCGTGTCACCGTAGGCGAAAATCCTCGCGTAGCGTGACAGCTCGAACCGTTGCGCCACACGGCGTGCCTTTTCCAGTCCGGTGCAATCCCCGTCCACGTAGCGACCTGTCACGATCTTGCTAGCGGTGACCTCCAACTGCGTGCAAATCAATTCACAGTGCTGTTGTTTGCACCACGGCTCCAGGTAGGCGTCCAAAGAAGCGGAGACCACCACCACCGTGTGCCCACGATCCCGATGCCACTGCAGGCGCTCTCTGGCTTCATCCCGGATGATGTGCGGCAGCACTTCGCGAGCGTACGCCTCGCCGTGCCTCTGGATTTCCGAGTGGCGCCGTCCGCTCAAGCCGGCGCGAACCACCGCTGCTCGGATGTAGGTGTTCGGAAGCCAACCGAACTTGTAGGCGGCGATCATCGGACTGAGCGCCACGGCGCCTAGCCTCAACCGCAACGGATTCACCGCACGATAAAGAAATGGCGCGAAGGAGTCCTCGAAGGTGATGGTGCCATCGAAGTCAAACAGGGCGAGACACGGTGCGTCGGCGATCACGGGTCGGCGTACTGGAGAGTTCACGCAAAATGCTCGTCATGCCAGCGCAAGCCGAGGTTGAGCACTTTTTGCAGCAGCGCCTCATATTGCAGGCCGGACGCCAACGCGGCTTGGGCGAATTCGTCTTCCGACGCGATATCCGGGTTGGGGTTGGCCTCCAGCAGGAAAAACGCCCCATCATCGCGAAGTCGGAAGTCCAGCCGAGCGTAGCCGCTCAAACCCAAAATCCGATAGATGCGCTTGGCAGCTTCGTGCAAGCGACGTTCGACATCTTCCGAGAGTTTGCGCGCCGGCCCGATGTGGATGTCATGCTTTTGCTGATAATCCAGGTCCCACTTGGCCGAGTACGTCGCAATGCGCTGCTGCTCATCCGGTAACTTGTCCAAGTACAGCTCCCAGATCGGCAAGGCTTGCACCCGACGATTGCCGATCACGCCAACGTAGACTTCACGCCCGGCAATGAACTGCTCGACGATAGCTGCGCATTCTAGGGCTTCGTGGATGTACGTCACGCGCTTCTGCAGCGCTTCGTCATCGTTCACCACGGACGCTCGCGCAATCCCAGTCGAGCCTTCGTAGCTGAGCGGCTTGACGATCAGCGGAAAGCTCAGCCAACGCGGGCGCTTGGTCTTTCGGCGCCGGCGAAAGACCGCGAAACGCGGCGTCGGCACCCGATGGTAGTGCAAGATCTTCTTCGACAAGGCTTTGTCACGCGCCAATATCAACCCGCGCGGATTGCAGCCGGTGTAGGCCGCCCGCATCAACTCCAAGTAGTGAACGACATGCGTGTCGTACGTGGGTAATCCACGGAACGCATCCGCCAAGTTGAACACGACGTGGGGCTTGGCCTCCGCCAGCATGTTGCGTAGCGGCAGCATCTCATCACCGAGTCCCAGTCGCAGCACTTCGTGTCCCAGATCCTCGAGCCCAATGAGCACATCGTAGTCCGTGCGATATTGATTGAACTCCTTTTCAGGGATTTCGTGCACATTGTCTGGCGGCACCCGATTGGCCTGCATCAACGTCAAGACCCGAAGCTTCCTTGCGGCCTTGATTGCCGCCCGCTTGGTCACAAGGGATGCCACTCCCGACGTCGGTAGTGCAGATTCATGGTGTGGATGGTCAGCACGATGGCAAAATCAATCTTGAGTGCGTTGGCAGGCCCACTCGCCCTGAGTCCAAGCTCTTTAGCACGTTGTGTCATCTCGTTGAGCACGTGATAGACCGTGAACTGATACTCACCAGTCCAACGCGTCACCATCTGGCGGATTTCACTGCGGTGTTTGTGGAGGAACGTCGCCGCTGGTTGTCCACGCCTGGCGTCCGGGGGAAAAAGCCGCAGCAGCTCCTGATCATAAGCGTCATTGGCATCCGGCAGATAGTGTGAGCGCTTTTCGTAGTAGTACTCTTCCAACGTCATGTTCAACTTGGAAAGCGAATATGGCCGCGTTCGATTGCGATGCTTCGGTGGCTTATCGCGCAGTTCTGTCATCAGTTCGTCGACGTAGTCGAGCTTTTTCATGACTGGCCACCCCTCATACGTTTTGCGCCAGCCCGAGCGCGGCGTTAACCACACCGCAAAAGTCTCAGCAAAATCTTCATCCGGATGGCTTTGTGCATACCAGGCATCCAGATGCTGCACGAAGCGCTTGCTTGCCGGATTCGGGCGGTAATATTCGGGGTAGGTCGCGGTGGAGCTACCAAACAGCTGGCGCCAGCGTTTGCGGCGTTGAAAGCCGTAGGCATTCTGCAAAGCGTGACCAACCTCATGCCGCAAGATCTTGGCGCAACTGCGTCGGGTCCCTCCCTCGACTTCGAACATTTGCATGCGCTCCAACTGTTGCAGCCGCGGGTGGGCCAAGAAGAACGGAATCGCTACGCCAGTCACACCATGGGGCACGAACCAGTCCTCGGAGAGCCAAAAATGCGGCTTGAATCGGAAGCCCTTGTTGGCCAGTTCAGCCAACACGCCTTGGGTGGCGTCGACCAGCCAGGTGTCTTCGAGCCGTAAGCCGAGATCACACAAACGTACCTTGAGCAGCTCTCGGGTCTGCATGCTCGCCCAGCCAACTCTACCAGCGCGGCGTGCGCGGCTATGCTTCTTCGCCGCCCGCTTAGAAGCCGCCAACAGTCATCCTTGCAAAACGTCGTCCCACTCTTACCCAGACTAAACGACTGCCCCAAAGACGCAACCGTCGATCGAAAGCTTGAACGATCGCTCGCAACTGCGGGAGATCTTCCGGCAATGCTCAGGGCATTGCGCAGCTAGGCAAATTGCGGCTTATTGCTGCCATGAACGACCGACGTCACCCACTGATCCTGGTTTGTGGCAAGCCAGGCTCTGGCAAGACCATGCACGGCTTGCGACTGGCCAAGCAGCTCGGGGCCTGCTTCTTGGATCTCGATACCGTCAGCGAAAGATTGGTGCGAGTGGGCTTACAAGGCTACGGCATCGACCCAGATGACCGCGATTCTCCGCGCTACAAGCAGCTGTACCGGGACGTGATCCACGAAACGCTGTTCGCTATCGCCGACGAAAACCTGGCGCAAGTCCCGGTCGTCATCATCGCGCCGTTTACCGCCGAACTGCAGCAGCCAGACTTCCCGCAGCAGCTGGCGGCGAAGCTCCACACGCAGGTGCGAGTCATCTGCACCTTCTGCACTCCAGAGATCCGCAAGCAACGCATCGCCCGACGCGGCAATTCGCGCGACCAACAAAAATTGGACGATTGGGCGCGCTTCGCTGGAAACGAGCAGCCCGCGCGCCCCCCCTTCGAGCACGAATGGGTGGACACATCGGCCTACTGACACGTGCGGTCCCGAATCAGGTAAGCCGCCTGCGAGATTGGCCCCCGCGGCGGACAGCCATTCGCAGCCCCCTATCCAGGTTGCCGGCCATACGACTGCCGGCAGTGTCCGCCGCTCCGTGCGTGTCCGCCGCCGTTTTTCCTGGGTGCCGGCTTGACACCCCGGTTAACAGTGTTAACTACAACCCATGGCCCTCGAACAGGACACCGCTGCCCGCCTCGCCAGTGCGGCGCGCGATCTGATCTTGGAGTCGGGGCTGACGGGCCTCTCGATGCGTGCGGTGGCCCGCGCCTGCGGCGTCTCGGCAACGGCCATTTATCGGCACTATGAGGACAAGGACGCGCTGGTCACGGCCGCGGTGTTGGAAGGATATCGCGCGTTCGGGAGCTATCTGATGGTCGCCCTGCAAGAGCCGACCCCCCGCGCGCGTCTACGCCGGATGGGGGAGCGCTACTTCGACTTCGCGCGCGAGCACCGCCACGATTATCAGCTCATCTTCATGACCAACTGCAGTGAGTTAGGTCTGGAAAAATTGGACGAAAAGACGCGGCAGCAGCTGGGCTCCACCTTCCAGCTGCTGCAAGATCGCATCGCCGAATGTCAGGCTGACGCGGGATTTCGCCAAGGCGATCCGCGAGCACTGGCGGCCTATGTCTGGGCCTCCTTGCACGGCCTAGCCAGCTTGCTGATCACGGACGGACTGGGACAGTCGCCCGAAGAGGTGGAGTTCCTGATCCAACAACAGCTGGATCTGGTCGACGCAGCATTGCTCCGCCCTCCCGAAGCGTCCCCCTAGCTGCCCCTGCACACCGAAGCTTGAGCTAGGCCGCAGCAGCGCCCAAAAGACACTCACAATCCAAGAGTTAACACTGTTAACAAGCCCTAAATAACCCCACCCAGGAGTTCCCAATGACCGACATCATCCAAGGCCGTAAGACCGTGCACAACCAACAAGAGCTCGTCGTATTGCTGATCGGGGCGCGCATCAACAAGTGGTGGCTATTACCGCTCGCATTGCCCATCCTCGCCAAGATGCGAAGCATGCAACGGGAGCTACTGGCGGATCCCGCTTCGGGTTTGCTCGCGATACAGTCTTTCGGCAGTGTGGACGTGATGTACTTTCGCTCCGCGGAAGACGTCACCCGCTACGCCAACGACCGTAAACAGACTCACCAACCCACAGCCAAACGCTTCTTTCAGAAGCTGTTTCAAAACCAGGCCGTAGGCGTGTGGCACGAGACCTTCGTCGTGCCCGCGGGCAACTACGAGTCCGTGTATCTGAACATGCCCAGACACGGCATGGGACAATTCATGCCTTTGGTCGATGCGACCGGACCGCTTGCCACCGCCGAGCGCCGTCTGCAAACCAAGCCCCGCGAACAGAGGGCCGCATGATACGATCCGACAGCCATGCAAGAACTCAGCGCTCGCCAAGTGATCGAAATGCTCGACCTGAAACCGCACCCCGAAGGCGGACACTACCGGGAGGTCTTTCGCTCGACGGCAACCATCACAGCGAGCCAGCCCGAGCGGAAACGCGACGCATCCACGGCTATCTACTTCTTGTTGAGCGCTGGAGAATTCTCGGCGCTGCACCGCGTGGCCTCCGATGAAGCCTGGCACCATTACGGCGGAGCGCCGCTGGAGCTGACTTGCATCTCACCCGAAGGTGAGTTGCGCAGACTGGCGCTCGGGAGCGACATCGCGTCGGGTCAGCGTCCCTTGGCTGTCGTCCCCGCGGATCATTGGCAAGCCGCCCGATGCCTCTCGACTTCAGCCGAGGGCTTCACTCTCGTCGGCTGCACCGTCGCGCCAGGATTCGACTTCCAAGATTTCGAAATGCCGGCGCGTCTAGAGATGCTCGAAAAGTTTCCGAACCACGCCGATCTGATTGAGGCGTTCACGCGAGCGTGACCCGCGGTGACGCCAAGCTGACACGCCGCGCCTGAATGGGTTGACGCGTACGACTCGCTCAGAGCCTATTCTTCGCCGGGCTTGCCTTCGCTGTCCGGCATTTGCCGAACCTCCGAGCGTGCTACCACCCACGCGCGTTGGACAATCCAAGACAGGGACCGGTCCAGGCGCTTGGCTTCCAGCTGGATCTCTTCCAACATCTCGAACGGAAAGTACAAGCTTTGCTTGGCCGACTCACGCTTCCCACTAGACATTCGCAGGAAGTTACCACAAGCTGGGACAAACCGAAGGACTTTGCCACGCCTGAGTCAGAGGAGCCGCGTAATCCGCGAGTCTGCTCACGGGACGGCGCGCTAGAGAGCGCACAAAACCTGGCCAAAACCGCCAGAAATGACGTTTTCTGGTGGGAGCGAAGGTTGTTCAGCCAACTTCCTCTGCAAAATTGTGACCCGCTAGCACCGACTCATGGACCGCCAGGCCGTTGACGTTCAGGGCTCGGTTTGCTTGTTTGAGCCAGCATGCTGACCAAGGCGCTCGTATGGATCGCCATCGCGCTGTTTCTCGGCAAGATTGTGTTCCGTAGGCAGTTCAAGGGGCTCGGTAAGCAGCTCGACCGCTTGGTAAACGTCACGATCGTCGCGTTCCTGATCGCCTATGCGATCTTGGGTGTAATGCAATGCAACGGCCTGGGCTTTTGAACAAAGCCGTCTTGAATACCAGCGCCTGAAGCGCGCTCAGGGCCAGAGCCGAGGAACCGACGCAAGAACCAGCGCCCCGAAGGTGAGCGCGAACAACAACAACGCCATGCCATGCTGACGCATGTGCTGCTGACTGCGGCGACGCGCAGCATGCTCCACCGCATCAATCACCCGAGGATCGAGCGCCATGAAAGACGGTGAGCGCGACATGGTCACCAGCTTCTGCGTTGTTTGCGCAGCCGTCAATGCCCGCACCAGGGCACGTACGATTACGAATGGGCAAACGTATTGCGGAGTAGGTAGCGCGCTGCGTCAGGTTCGGGGCCACGTCCGCGCGCTATGAAACGTGGCTCAATAGGACGAGGCAGCTGCGCCGCCGTTACTCGCGGCGCAGCTTCGTCAATCTAAGGTCTTACTTTTCCGCCGCGCGCTTGGCGACGTCCTCTTTGACCTTCTCGAGGATGTTGCGCGGGCAAGGCGCGTAGTGGCTGAATTCCATCACGAACTGACCGCGGCCCGCGGTGAGCGAGCGCAAGTCACCGATGTAACCGAACATCTCACTCAACGGTGCTTCGCCCTTGATGTGCACGTTCGTGGCGCCAGCCTCTTGGCCGCTGATCACGCCGCGTCGACGGTTCAAGTCACCAATCACGTCACCCACGTTATCCTCGGGGACAAAGACGTCCACCTTCATGATGGGCTCGAGCAGCTCCGGACCAGCCTTCGGCATGGTCTGACGGTAGGCTGCCCTTGCTGCGGTCTCGAACGCCATCTGCGAAGAGTCCACTGCGTGGAAGGCGCCGTCACTCAGGGTGACCTTGAAGTCCAACAAGGGGAAGCCGCACAGCGGGCCCTCGCCGGCCATCATCCTGAAGCCCTTCTCCACCGAGGGGATGTACTCCTTGGGCACGTTACCGCCGACGATGGTCGACTGGAAGACGTAACCAGAGCCCTTCTCACCTGGCTCAATCGTGTAATCGATCTTGGCGAACTGACCAGCACCACCGGTCTGCTTCTTGTGGGTGTAGCTGTCGCTGACGGGCTTGGTAATCGTCTCACGGTAGGCCACGCGCGGCTCACCGACTTCAGCTTCCACTTTGTGGGTACGCTTGAGGATGTCCACCTTGATGTCCAAGTGCAGCTCGCCCATGCCCTTGAGGATGGTCTCGCCAGACTCCTGGTCCACTTCGACGTGGAATGACGGATCTTCCGCCACCATCTTGCCGAGGGCGACGCTCAGCTTCTCACTGTTGGCCTTGTCTTTCGGCTTCACGGCGACCGAGATCACTGGATCCGGGAACACCATGGGCTCCAAGGTCGCGGGGTGGTTGACGTCTGCCAGGGTGTGTCCCGTGCGAACGTTCTTCAGACCAACGATGGCCACGATGTCACCGGCTTGGGCCGAGTCCACCATGTTGCGGTCATTGGCGTGCATCTCCACCATGCGCCCGATGCGCTCGGTCTTGCCGGTGAAGGTGTTGACCACGGTATCACCCTTGGCAATCTTGCCGGAGTAGATACGCGTGAAGGTCAGACTGCCGAAGCGGTCGTCCATGATCTTGAACGCCAAACCGCGGAAAGGTTTGCTCGGATCAACGGTAGCCACCTCACCCGTGGGGTTGCCTTCGAGATCGATTTCCGGCTGCGGCGGCACCTCAGTCGGATTCGGCAAGAAGTCCACCACAGCATCCAGCACATTCTGCACGCCCTTGTTCTTGAACGAAGAACCGCAGTAGGTCGGGAAAAAGGACAGATTGATGGTGCCCTTGCGAATGCACTTCTTGAGCGTGTCGATGTCGGGCTCTTCCCCTTCGAGGTAAGCAGCCATCACGTCGTCATCTTGCTCAACCGCCATCTCGATCAAGTCGGCGCGGTAGGTCTCGACGTCGTCCTTCATGTCTTCTGGGACGTCAGTGACTTCATAGTTTTCCGGCAGACCCGTGTCATCCCAGATGTAGGCCTTGCGCTCGAGCAGATCGACGACGCCTTTGAAGTCGCTCTCGATACCGATCGGCAGCACCATCACCAGGGGCTTGGCTGCCAGGATGTCTTTCACCTGCTTGACCACGCGATAGAAGTCCGCACCCAAGCGATCGAGCTTGTTGATATAGATGATTCGGGAAACTTCAGAGTCGTTCGCGTAACGCCAGTTGGTCTCGGACTGAGGCTCCACACCGCCCGAACCACAGAAGACGCCAACGCCACCATCGAGCACCTTGAGTGAACGGTACACCTCAATGGTGAAGTCCACGTGACCGGGGGTGTCGATGATGTTCAGACGGTGGTCTTTCCAGAAGCAGGTGGTGGCCGCCGAAGTGATCGTGATGCCGCGCTCTTGCTCCTGCTCCATGAAGTCAGTCGTGGCAGCACCGTCGTGCACCTCACCGATCTTGTGGATCTTGCCGGTGAGCTTCAGGATGCGCTCCGTGGTGGTGGTCTTGCCTGCATCGACGTGAGCGAAGATGCCGATGTTGCGGTATTTGCTGAGATCTGCTGCCATGGCTGTTTCGACTGTTTTGGGGCGCGCGACGCGGGGCCGCGGGCGTTTTCGCGGAAGTTCTACGACTCGTGGGGCTGGCCCAGGGGGGCTCGGCTTGCGGAGTCGGAGGGGGTTTAGGCCCTTTTGTGCCCGCGCGATAGTCGGAAAATCGCCGTGCTGTCAATTCTGTGGTGAGCGGTGGGCAAATCCTGGGCCTAGAGCGCCCCGGATCGTGTCGTCCTCGGACAAAACCTGTGGCACAAGGGCTGTCGCTGCGGCGCAAACTCGCGTCCGCGAGGATTACGCCGAGCCGAAAGTTGAGGAGGACACATGAAAGTCTGGCTAGTGGGGGAAAGAGGCATGTTGGGCAGCTCCATGCAGAGCGTGCTCCGACGGCTCGAGGTGGATTTCACTGGCACCGATGCCGAGCTCGACATCACTGACGCGGCCGCCGTCAGCGAGTTCGCTAAGCAAGGCAATTTCACTCACATCCTCAACTGCGCGGCGTTCACCAACGTGGACGGCGCCGAAACCGAGGAAACGCTAGCCACCGCCGTCAACGGTGTGGGAGTCGGCAATCTCTGGCGGGCCACCCAGGAACTGGGCGCGACGCTGCTGCATATCTCCACCGACTACGTGTTCGACGGCAGCGCCGAGCGTCCCTACATCGAGAGCGACGCCACCGCCCCTCTGGGCGCATATGGCCGCAGCAAACTCGCCGACGAAACGGCCATTGTCGAAAGTCCATCCGAATCTGCGCGGGCGTTCATCGTACGCACGTCGTGGTTGTTCGGCCCTTTTGGCAAGAGCTTCGTCACGACCATGTTGCGCTTGTTCTGGAAACAGCCAGAACTTCGGGTGGTCGCGGACCAGAGGGGTCGTCCCAGCTACTGCCCCGATCTCGCGGAGGCCGCGGTCAGGCTCATAGGACTGGACGGTCGCGCGTGCGAGCCGGGGATCTACCACTTCGCCCAGACGGGCGAATGCAGCTGGCACGAATTCGCCTGCGAAATCTTGGCTTTGACCAAAGCGCAGGGACTGCCGACGGTGACCCAGACCATCCACCCCATCACCACCGCCGAGTACCCGACGCCCGCCAAGCGACCAGCCTACAGCGTGTTGGACACGAGCAAAATCGAAGCCGCCCTGGGGGAAAAGCCCAGGGAGTGGAAACCCGCGCTGGCGGAGTTCGTAGCATCGACTGCCAGCCAGATGCGGCAGGCGACTCAATGAAGCGACTCCGATGGCCCTGCTCGACCGCCTGCTGAGCCACGTTGATCTCAGCGTATCTCCGTTTGCGGTGTGTGACGTCCGCAGTGGCTCACGCTTGCGTCTGCCCGGTGAACACCAAGCCAACATGCACTTCGTCATGGCCGGACACGGTGAACTCCTGACCGGCAGGATGCGGCACCCACTCGAGGCCTATTGCCTGGTGCTCGTTCCGCCAGGTTTGGCGCACAGTATCGAGCCGGGTGAGCGAGACGAACAGCTGGCCGCGTTGGACACCGCCTTGCCCGAAGGTGTCGAGCGAGTGGTGAGCGGCAGCGGAACGTCCACGCTGATCATGGCCTGCGGGCGGCTCCGGGCGGAGCTCAGCACCGGGGGCTTATTCGAGCGGCTCACGCATCCTTTGGTCGAAAATTTTTCCGACTCCGAGCGCGTGCGCTCGCTATTCGATCAACTATTCGAAGAACAGCGCCTCGACCGCCCCGGCCGCGTGCAGATGATCCAGTCCGTCATGATGCAGTGCTTAGTGCATCTCCTGCGCCGAGTGTGTGACTCGAAGCTAGACGGTATGGAGTGGCTGATGGCGCTGGAAGATCCGTCGTTGGGCAAAGCGATCGACCTGATGCTGAAAGATCCTGGGGCTCCGCTCACACTGGATGGACTCGCGATCGACGTGGGCATGAGCCGTTCGTCTTTCAGCGCCAAGTTCCAGGAAGCGTTCGGTCGCTCGCCGATGGCGTTCTTGCGTGAAGTGCGGATGAAAGAAGCCGCGAAACTGCTGCGCACGACGGACTTGCCCGTAAAAAGCATCGCGGCGCGAGTCGGCTTCTCGAGCCGCAGTCATTTCTCCCGCGCGTTCAAAGAACAATACCAGCGTGACCCTGCCAATTTCCGCGGCACCGACGACTGAGCCCAACAAACTGAGCCCAACAACTGAGCCCAACAACTGAGTCCCGATTGCTTTGAGCAGCTTGTTTGAAAGCCACTATGGGGTGGCCTGTCAGTCCAGGATGGACGTGTCCATCGCCCCTTGGTTTTGGTTGTTTTTTGG
>JBNLEN010000048.1:0-39317 GCA_050304975.1 Polyangiaceae bacterium | reverse complement strand
CAGTGCTAGGAGTGACGGCAACGGCTCATGCCGAGGAGCCTCGTCGAGTCCCCGAACCGGATGTGCTGAGTGAAGCGGCTGAGGTCGTTTCCGTGGTGGATGCTTTCGACGGTCAAGACAAGTTCGATCTGCACTTCACGCTCGGATTTGAACAGACTTGGAAGACCTCTGAGATCACGCGTGAGACGCACAGCACTCAGGATGAGTTCTCCAGCGGTGGCTATACCGCCAGTACACTCAAGGTGGCTGACTACACGGAGGTGACGAGTCGCCTGAATACGCGAGTTGATATCGGCGTATTCCAAGATTTGGCGGTGTTCGCTCGTCTGCCCATCATTCTCAGCAACGATCGCAAACTCGAGGGAAACAACAATGACCTCGCGTTGCAGGGCTACCCCGGCGAGACGTTGTTCTCTGTCCCCTTCGACTCGCCCACGCGTAGCGGCATTGAGTACCTCGCGGTCGGGCTGGAGTTTGACCTACTCAATCAGTGGCGAGACTGGACCAAACCGACGTGGAAGGTTGGGATTGAGGGGCGGTTTGACGTGAGTGAGCCGTTGCACGCGTGCACTGAGGCACCGGCCTCGGGTGAAGTGAAATGCGCCCATGCTTCCGACGTGGATCGCGACGGGCAATCTGACATGGGGGGAGCCACCCCCCTCGAAGGCAACTTCACGGGCGACCGAGAAGCGGGAGTTTCCCGCGGCACCACTGGCCTGGCCTTTCACACCTACATGTCGAAGCGCATCAAGTACGTCGAGCCCTATGCGGGGATCGAAGGCTTGATTGAATTTCAGAATGAAGCCAGCGACTTCGGTCAGACTGATGTGCAGGGGGCATTGGTCAATCACCCGCCGCTTTCAGGTACGCTCGTGATGGGCATGGCGATCATGCCCTGGGAAGCCAGGGAGAAGTTCCAGCGCATCGAGTTCGATTTGCGCTTTTCGGGGACCTATCGTTCAGAAGGCCGCGATTACTCCGAACTGTTTGATGCCCTCGGTAGCAGCAACGCGACCTCGCTGCGCGAACCGAAGTTTGCCCTGTATGAGGCAAACAACGACGAAGAGAATCCCTCGGTAGTCAATCCGCAGTCATCCAAGATCTACATGACTGGCATCACTGACGTGCAGCAGCATGGGATCTACAATTTCCGTGCTGGCGCAACTTGGATGGCGGGCGAGTATGTCAAGTTCAATGCTGGTGGTAGCATGACGCTGGTCCAGGGCCACTTGATCACTTTTGACCAACCTTGCAATCCAGACTTCAAGGGAGATCTGGGCAAAGCGGGCCCCTGTCGAAACGTGAATTCCCAGCGCTCCACGTCCGCTGACTCCAATGGCCTCTTTCGAGCCTCCGGTATCCCGAACGCGAATTACCGCGAGGTGTTGAACGTTCCGGGCCGCCGCTTTCGAGTGGATTCGTCTTCGGAGTTCGATCTGTGGTTGAACGCCACGCTGATGTTCTGAGATTCACCGCACGGTTAGCCTTCACGCTGTGTTGTCCCTGCGCGGTTTGGGCGCAAAGCGGCGCGTCTACCACTCCAACTCCAGCTGATACGCCGGTTGAACCCGCGCCGGCTTCAGCAACGGGCGAGCCGCAACCCGAGGCTGAGCAGGGGCAGCACGAGAAAGAGCAGCCGCCGACTACGCCTGTCGGTACCGTGCCCGCCGCTTCTGCAGCGGACGACGCACTGCGGCGCTTGTCCCAAGAGCTGGACCAGATCCTGATCAGCGCCGCCCAGGACTTGTCTCTGCCCTTGGCATACCTCGAAAAGACTCGCGACACCCCCATCGACGAGCAGGCGCTGGCTCAGCATGCCACCGAGGGTTGGGCACTGTCGGCGCGGCTTCGGTGGGAAGGCGGACAGCTCTGGCTGAGGATCGCGGCAGTGCGTCCAGGCCAGCGCGTCGTGTTGGTACGCAGTGAACGCGTCGCCCCCGAGCAGCTCGAGGTGCGAACGATGATGATGATGAGAGATCTCAGTCGCGTCGGGGCTGGGACTCCTCCGCCACAGACACGCAGGCCGACGCCTCCGCCGCAGCCGCTGGTGCCGTCCCGCGGGAAGGCCACACTCGCCGTCACTGGCGCGCTAACAGGCGCCTATGTGGGGTTCGCCGTTGAGCACATTGGTGGTCGCAGCGATGGTGCTCTGGTCTATCCGTTGATGACGCTCGGAGCGGGCGTCGGAGTTGGCGCATCGATCGTGGTAGCTGAAGAATGGGACGTGGACAACGCCGAGGCTTGGTACTTGTCCGCCGCCTCGTGGTGGCCAACGACTGCCGCTGTGCTGATCGCCGATTCGACGGATCTGAAGCAAACGTCCGACCGCTATGCGTATGGGCTGATCGGTACAGCCAGCGGCTTGAGTCTTGCCACGTTGGCGCTGAGTCTAGGCGAGTTGCAGCCGGGGGGCGCGGTGGTGACTCATTCCGGCGCCATGTTCGGGATGCTGTACGGGGGCCTGGGCGAGCTGATGATCGAGGGAGAAACGGAAGAGTCACCCACGTTGGGGCTGGGCGTTGGGATGGCCGCCGGAGTCGCCGTCAGCGGTGCCCTCGCGACCCAGATCCAGGCTGAAGATTCTGACGTGCTGTTTGTCGACTTGGGAGCGGTGCTCGGAGGACTAGCGGGTGCAGCCGTGGCGAGTCCCGCGATTGTGGGGGATAGGGTCAGTTCTTTGGAGAACCGAGTTTGGCTTGGCAGCATCGCCGCGGGGACTCTGGCTGGTGGGTTGGTGGCTTTGCTCTTCACGCCAGAGTCAGGCTCCGAGACAGCCAACTTCGAGGTGGTGGACGGCGGGCGTGCTGTCGCTCCGCATCAATCAAACGTTGCTGAACTCCACTGGCGTCCCTATTTCGAGTCGGTCACGTTTGGCGGACAACCTGGAGCTCGACCGTGGGTGTTCGGGGCCGAAGCGTCTTACTGAGCCCTGTTGAGGCCGGAGCTAGCGCTAGCTCGGGGGGCGTTCAAACGTCAGCCGACCGAGCTTGCCTGCGCGCAGCTCGTTGAGCAGTATTTCGGAGGCTTTGACCAAGTCTGGACCAACGCCTTTGGTCAGACACCCGCGGCGTTGCGCGATCTCCGTCAATGTCTGATCGGGATCCGCCGCGATCTGCTTGAGCTTGTAGCGCAAGCTGAGTGCGCGTGGATAGTCGCGGGCAAAGAAGCCTACGGCAAATCGCGCGACGACCAGGGGATCCAGCACGGCGTCTCGGATCGCGCCAGACATCGCCAAGCGGAGGGCTGCGTCTTGATCCTCCAGCTTTGGCCAAAGCACACCCGGTGTATCGACCAAGGCAATGCCACCATCGAGTTCGATGTACTGCTCGCGTCGAGTGACCGCTGGCTGGTCCCTCACTTCTGCTTTCTTCTTGCCTGCGAGCGAATTGAACAATGTTGACTTGCCGACGTTGGGTACGCCGACGATCAACACGCGCACCGGAAAGCCCCCGTGTCCGCGGTTGGGTACCAGCTGGCGGCATTCCCGACTCAGACGCTTGACGGCCTTGGCGTCTGTTGCGTTCAGAGCGATGGCTCGCACCCCGCGCGTGGAATCTGGTGCGCTGCTGGAAAGGCGCTCGAGCCAGAGGGGCGTGACGCTCGGATCCGCCAGATCAGGTTTTGTCAGCACCCGAAGACACGGCATTTCCCCCCGCAGCTCCTCCAGCATCGGGTTTTGGCTCGAGGCGGGCAAACGCGCGTCAAGCACTTCGAGTACCATATCGGAACGCTTGAGGCGCTGCCGGATAGCGCGCCTGGCCTGGTTCATGTGCCCGGGAAACCAGTTGATGGTCACGGGGCGGTTTTGCCCTGCCGGAGCCCAGACGTCAAAACTTCCTGGTCGGCTTGCGTTTCTCCCTGGTTCTTCAATCCTAGATAGGACGTGGCCGAGCTGGCATTCAGCTACCAATTTGGTGATGCCAAAGCCTTGCTCCAGGAATTTCACAACAACCTGAGCAAAGGTCGCGCCTTCGTGGCCAACGCTCAAGGGGCGCAGCCCCGTCAGGTTTGTTTGCTTCGCCTGGTGCATCCAGTCACTGGCGCTGAGCTGGCTCTCAGCGCCGAGGCCGTGTTTGTCCAGGAGGAGGGACAACATCGGGGTATCGGATTTGAGCTGTGCGACTGGAATGAGCAGCAGGCGGAGGCGCTGAAGTCATTTATCGAGGAACAAGACCAGGAGGCAGACGCTGCTGACGATGACGCCGATGACCTGGATTTCGAAAATGTGCCCGATGATGATGCCGATGAACCCTTGCCGGAGCAGGGCGATCATCAAGCTGTCGAGGGTGGCGCCGCAGAGATGCGTCGAACGCGCAACATCTACGACCGGATCCGCAAGCTGAGTAGCCGCGAACAACAGTTGGTCGCGAGGAACGGGACGCTCGCCGAGCGGGTGGCGTTGGAGCGCTGTTTTGGCGGAGGTGTGTGGGAGGGCCTCTTGCAGAACCCAATGTTGAGCGGTGCCGAGGTTGCCAGGATTTCAAAGAAGGGGGCGCTACCGAAGCCTCTGATATCAATGATCGTCAACAACGCTGCGTGGTTGTCGATTCCCGAGGTTCAACGCGCGTTGCTCGGAAACCCTCGCTTGGGTAGTTCGGAAATCGTGAAGGTGCTGCGTGCCATGCCCCGTACGGCGCTGAGCCGCGTACCAGCCCAGTCGGCCTACCGCATGGTGGTTCGCTCGGCTGCGAAGAAACTGCTGAAGAAGTAGGCTCTCAAAAGCGCAAGCCTGCTGCGCTCATTGCTGTGTGTTCGCAAACTTTGCGCGCCTCATGCGTTTGCGTAACCCAGGTTCTGCGCAATTGGGCGGATCTGCAGGGCAGACGTTCCTGCGTGCACGCTACTTGCATTGAGCTGGTTGAGCTTTGACGCCTACTCCAGCCTGGGAGCCCCAACATGACAAGGAAATTGCCGCGCAAGGTCAGCGACATCATGACCCGTGATGTGTACTCGATTGATGAAGACGACACGCTCACGAATTTGCTTGAGACGATGAACAGTATGAGGTTCCGTCACACGCCAGTGACGGATGACGGCAATCACCTGGTCGGGCTACTGAGCGAGCGCGATTTGCTGCGCGTATCAGCCAGTTCGCTGTTGCCGTCGGGTCAGCAGGACTCTTTCCTGAAGAACCAGTTCCACGTGCGTGACATCATGCAGCGTGATGTGCAAAGCGTTCGGCCAGAAGCTCGGATTGCTGACGCTGGGCGCCTCATGTTGCGGGAACGTATCGGGTCTCTTCCTGTCGTCGACGACTCCAACGAGCTGGTCGGCATCGTCACGGAGTCAGATCTCGTCGAATTGGCGCTGGAGCTACTTCCGCTGGATTAACCAGAGTTGGCCTCCAGTTGGGCGAGCCACTCGCGTCGCGTCTCCCAGGCTACCGCGGAGTCATCGTCTTGATCGGGAGCGTCTGGGAGGAATGAGGCGGAGCGCAAGGCTTGTACCCACGGCTGATCTGGGTACAACTCGTCGCGCAGTGCGTGGATGAAACGTAGAAGCTTCAGGCCATCAAACCAACTTGCCAGCGCGAGCTCTAGATCGTCGGCGGTGCGTGTGCGGGCCAGTGCCATTTCTATGGCGTCGAACGCACCCAGCCGCTGCAGGGTTCGCTCGGCAACCAGCTTTTCTTGCAGCAGTCGCGCACTATCCTGATCGACTTGCGAACTCTGGATACCAGGTCTTGGACTCAACCAATCCAGCAGTAGCTGGTTGGGCTGTCGCGTTTCGACCACCCGCCGAAGGCCGTGATTCAGGCGGAGTATTGCCTCGAAGCAACGGGGATCCCTGAGAAGCAAAGGCTGACGTAGCAATTTTTGCACGGAAGGACCTGTCCCGAACGGGACGCGCGCCGAGAGTCGCGCCTGGATGCGCAAAGGCGACATGTCGAGCGTGGCCACCGTTGGCTGCGAGAGTCGAAGCTTGCTCAGCTTGTTGAGCATGTAGAAGTCTTCGCCCGCCATTCGTTTGGGAAAGCCGCGTACTGCCACGTAGCCATCTGTCGAAACCGCCATGCAGCTCCCCAAGCTATGCCACGCAAAGCGGGCTTGTGCGAATCGCATGCCGAGCAACTGATAGCGTAGCAAGACCTCGTAGCGAAGGGTTGCGTGGTAGACTTGCCGCTCTTGGGCCGTAGCTGTGGCGTTGCCGGTTGGCAATACGTGCCGAAAGGGAAGTGTCACCGCCAGCGATTCGCGGTCGGACTGAAGTCTGCTGAAGTACTCCGGCGGGAGGGTTGCGTCAGCATCGCATTGCGCGAGCCAACGGCCGCGGATGATTCCGCGCTCGTGCAGTGCCAGCGCCACATCGTTACCGATCTTCCGCGCCAGTCCTGCGCCGCTCTTGGCCGGAAGGGGACGCGAGTTGCGGTCTACCAGGTAGACGTCGGCGGCACCGAGCCGTCTCGGAGCCTGCTGCAGTAGCGCCTCGTTGCTGGCGACGCTCTCCAGTGCATCTTCCGAGGCATTCACCACGACGATGATCAAGACGCGTCCGGGGGCAGCGGACGCGGCGGCGTGAAAGCCCCGCAAGAACTCGGCGCTCTCGTTGCGCGCCGGAACGATCACCACGTGTTCGTATTCGGCGTTGTAGAACTCAGGCGTGGCGCTCAGCCGCCATTCGGGCTCTGCGTAGTTCTCCAGGTAGTGTCGCGCGCCCTTGTCCAACCAGCAGCATCCTCGTATTCAATGCCAAGTCAGGCTCCGCGAGCAAGTCGCTCCGGCTCAGTGCACAGCTGCCCGGAGAGGCAAACTCGCCACGATTTTCGCCTCCGCGTCCAAGAGTTGGGAGGCCCTCGCCTTGACCACCTGCTCGTCGAAGTATTGTCGAGCCAGACGGAAGAAGAGTGCATGGTGGCGTGCCTCCGCACGCGTGACGTCCAGGTAGGTCTGCTTGAGGGGGCCTGCGTCGAGCGCGTCGGTGACCAGCCGGAGCCTCTCACAACCTCGCGCTTCGACGATGCCTGGGATCAAGAGTCGGTCCAGAAACAGGGTGTCTTGAGTGGAGCCGTTCATCAGCTTGCGCAGAGCGTTGACGTAGCTGTCTTTTTCATCCTCGGGCAGGGTCAAGTTTCGCTCCGCGATCAAGCGATACATGATGTGGAAGTGCTCCAGCTCCTCCCGGGCAAAGGCTATCAGGTCATCGATGATCAATTTTCGATCCGGATACTTGGCCACCAAGCTCATGCCCATCGCGCTGGCCTTACGTTCACACAGTGTGTGGTCCAGCATGAAGTCGTTGAAGTTGGCCAAGACGACTTCGAGCCAGGCGCTTGGAGTCTGAGTCCTCAAGTCAAACACGCTTCACTCCCGGTCCTGTCCCTGGACGTGCACGATCACTTGACGCGCGTGGGTGAAGGCGCGGTGTTCCCACAGGTAGACCGCCTGCCAAGTGCCGAGGCAAAGCGCACCATCTGCTACCGGGATGCACTCGGACGTGCTGGTCAAAGCGGAGCGCGCGTGGGCCGGCATGTCGTCGGCACCCTCGTCAGAATGCTCCCAGGCCCGGCCTTCTGGGGCCAACTCCGAAAACCAGCGAGCCAAGTCGCGGAGCACCGCGGGGTCGGCGTTTTCTTGGATCACGAGGCTGGCAGGTGGCTGGCAGGTAGCTGCTGAGGTCGACTTCGCGGATCTGCTCAGCGAAAGCGCGGCGCAGCTGCAACTGCACGATAGCCAGGGGCACATCTCGATGAAGATCTTGACCGACTCGGCAGCTCGGAGCAGCAAAGCCCACGGGGAGCCACATGATCTGTGGGACGCAGGCCGAATCTTGGGTCCAGGAGCGCGGGTCAGTTTTCGGCTCCCAATAAAAGCGCGGACGACAGCGCCGTCGAGGCTGCTGCTTCTGCTGGCCCCGATTGAACCAGCCACCATCACCTTGTCCGCCCAGGGCAGGGCCCTAGCGGAACAGCGGATTGAGCCGAGCGACGAATGGGTGTGGCAGCCGTTCCAGCTTCCTGCCGGCGCTCTGGTAGAAGAGGAAACGCTGGAGCTGAAGGTGACAGACGCCGACACCGCGCTCTATCACCTCTGGCTTTTGCAGCCATCACAGTGATCGCTCGTCGCGGCCTGGACGCGACCTTGGTCCCGGGCGCTGCTCAGCGCGTGTCCTTCCCTGCATGGAGCATTCCATCTCCCCCAGCCGTGCTCCTGGGCCCTCAATCCCCCAAATGAGCCCGTCAAATGGGCACAGTGGCCTTGGAAAGCTTGCGCGCCATCCCGTAACCCCTAGAAAGTGTTTGACAATTTTGGGTGCCAATTGCAGCCTAAAGGCGACACACTCCGGAGGGCTGACTGGTGACCAAGAGTGAATTGATCGACGCGATTGCGGCACGAGCCGACTTGACCAAGGCGCGAGCTGAGATGGTGGTCAACTGCGTGTTCGACACGATGACGTCTGCTCTGAAGGACGGGGATGGTATTGAGATCCGCGGCTTCGGAAGCTTTACGGTTCGGCCCTACAAGCCGTACGCGGGGCGCAATCCACGCACAGGGCAACCGGTGCCGGTACCTTCCAAGCGCTTGCCATTCTTCAAGGTTGGCAAAGAGCTGAAGGAGCTCGTCAACGAAAGCATGCAAAACAGCGACGACAGCCAAGGCTGACTTCGCTGCTGTGACGCACTTCGAGTGCGATAGCTCCGTTGCGCAGCCGCGCGAATGCGCGTTGATGCCTGCAATGGGAGCTCGAATGGCATTCTGCTTTGGTGCGCTCGTGTGCACGCTTGCGGTGGGGTGCCAGCAGGCCGCCGCCAATCCCCCGAGGACCAGCGCAGAGTCCCAGCTCGAGCGGCACGCAGAGGATGAGACCGTCAGAGCAGCCGAACCACGCCAGCGGGATCTCGCGAGCTACGTCCCAGCCGGGGGGCTGCAGTGGCTGGTGAGCGCGCGTCCCGCGGAGCTGCTGAACGCTCTCGGGCCAGCGGCGGATGAGCTGCTGCCCCAATACCGCCTGGAAGCCTTCTATCGGTTCAGCGGCATTGATCTGAGGCAAACCACGCAGGCGCTAGCAGCCGGCTACGCCGCCGGCAGCGTGTTCGTGCTGCAGGGCGCCGACGTTCATCGCAGCAAACGCAGCTTTATCGAGCAAATGGATCAAGCCCCGAACATCACCGCTCCAGCGCCAGGGCTCACCCGTTTCGAAGGTCGCGTCCTGGGAGTCGAGCGGGCGCTACTGGAGCTGGAAGAACAGACTCTGGTCATCGCTAACGGCGACCGCAATCTCGTGCGCATCGCCGAACTCTATGCGCTGGGCCAACTGAAGAGTCCAACAGCCTTCCACGGAGCCGCACTCTCACCCCTGCTGACCGCTCATCCCCCAGGGCGCGCCCAACTCGAAGCCTATGCAGTTGGGCCATTGCCGAAGGAATGGCGGGGGACAGAGCGGGGCGTGGTCGACAACATCCATGCGCTCTCAATCAGTCTGGACGTACACCAAACCGACGCGCAGGTGCTTGTGCGAGTGCACAGCGGACTGTCCGTCGAAGAGACTCCCGCATTGGTCAAGCTCTACCGCGAAGTGTCGACGGGCGATCTGGGGCGAGGGCTCGGCACGGACACGGCGTTCGAAAGCGTAGCCAAGACAGCGTCCAGAGGCAGCCTGCTGACGATTCGAACCACCTGGAATACGGACCGGGTGTTGGCCGGCCTAAACGCGTTACTGTCCGATGGGAGTCCAGCGGATGGCATCTCGCTCGACTGACGGCTGAGTCGCCAGACGACTCCTGGCGGACCCAGTGACTCTGCCCGTCACTCGGGGTGTAGGCGAATCGGTACTGCGCGCTATAAGGACCCCATGAAGATCTACACGAAGGGTGGCGACGCCGGACAAACGTCCCTGTTCGGCGGAGTTCGCGTCGACAAAGACGACGCGCAAGTGGTGGCCTACGGTAGCGTCGATGAACTGAACGCACTGCTTGGCTTGGCCCTGGCAGCGGACGTCCCGCCCGCCTACGCCGATCTTTTGCGAGACATCCAGGGTGACCTGTTCGTCTTGGGTGCAGAACTGGCGACGGCAGAAGGCAAGCACGACAAGCTCAGGCTACCGCTGATCTCCGACGTTCAGATCGAAGCTCTCGAGCGAACGATCGATGAGATGGAACAACAGCTGTCGCCCCTGAAGACGTTTGTGCTGCCTGGTGGAGGCCAAGCCGCCGCGGCGCTACACGTCGCTCGCACGGTGTGTCGCCGGGCGGAACGGGACTTCGTCAGGTTGAGCAAACGTCCACCGGCACCTCGCCAGCAATTGGGCGTGTATCTCAATCGACTCAGCGACTTCCTGTTCGTGCTCGCACGTTATTGCAACCATCAAAGCAAAATCGCGGACATACCTTGGCAGCCGTAATCTAGCCCTGTACAGTCGCAGGGTGGCCATACGCAAGATTGCCCGGCTGGGTGAGCCGATATTGCGGGGGAAAGCCGCGCGCTTGACCTCTGAGCAATTGGGCAGTGAATGGCTGACGCAATTGCTCTCGGACATGACCGAAACCATGCGTGACGCCGACGGGGCGGGATTGGCGGCGCCGCAGATCTATGAGCCGTACCAGATATGCATGCTGGAGGTGAACACTCGCCCCAACAACAATCCGCGCAGCAACACTCCACGCTATCCGTACTTTCCCCAAATACCGTTTCAGGTTCTGCTAAATCCAACGCTCACACCGCTGGTGCAAACCCATGACGTCCTGGTCGAATCGGACTCAATCACCACCTATGAGGGCTGCTTGTCAGTCCCAGGCTTGCGGGGCCGAGTTTCGCGACCACGCCGCGTCCGTGTCCAGGCCACCACGCCGACTGGGGGCTCCATTGACCAAGTGTGGGAGGGGGTCGCCGCCGCCATCATCCAACACGAGGTCGACCACCTGCACGGGGTGTTGTTCGTCGACCGCGCGGATCCAAAGACCCTATGCTTCCAGAGAGAGTTCGAGCGCTTCGTTCCCGACACCGAACGCTGCATTGACCATGGTTCCGCCCAGCACGATCAGCCAAGCGGAAGCGTTCGCGAGGAAAGTCCCTGAGCTCATCGCATGTTAAAGCCGGGGAACATCATCAATGGGAAGTACCGCATTCTTCGTCTGATAGGCGATGGAGGCATGGGCAGCGTGTATGAGGCCGAGCACGAGGTGCTCGGCTCACGTGTGGCGCTGAAGTTTCTGCACCCGGAGATCGCCAAACAACATGGGCTGAAAGAGCGCTTCCTACAAGAAGCTCGCGTCAGCGCCACCGTGCAAAGCGTCCACATTTGCCGAGTAGTTGACGTGGACACGTCCGAGGATGGCGCTTACCTGGTCATGGAGCTGCTGCAAGGGGAACCGCTGCAGGCCGTTCTGGACCGGGAGCAGCGCATTGACGCGGGGCGTGCTGTCGACTTTTCACTGCAGATCCTCGAGGGATTGCAAATCGCCCATCAGCAAGGCGTGGTGCACCGCGATCTGAAGCCAGACAACGTGTTCCTGGTCCCCACCACTAGCGGGCCCCAGGTGAAACTGCTGGATTTTGGCATCGCGAAGTTGCGGCACTCAGAAGAATACAAGATGACGCTGACGCGACCCGGCGCAGTGATGGGAACGCCGGAGTACATGGCGCCGGAGCAGGCTTTCTCAGCGGACTTGGTGGACCAACGCAGCGACATCTACTCGGTAGGCGTCATGTTGTACGAGATGTTGTCGGGTCAGCGCCCAGCCGACGGCAGCAATCCTCAACAGATCGCCGAACAGATAATCACGGGCAAAGTGCCTCGACTCGACTCGCTGTGCACTGGGCTACCCCCAGGCTTGGTCGAGGCCGTGCAACGGGCCATCGAAGGCAACCCGGACGATCGCTGGCCGAGCTGTATAGAGATGATGCAGGCGCTCTTCCCCTACGCACCGCCACAGGTTGGACGCGGAAGTCACCCAGGTGGCAGCAGGAACCAAACCGGAGCCGCTACGCCGTTTGTTCCAGTCAGCAAAACCCCTGTCATCGAAGGAGGCTCTGTGAGCCTCCCCTCAGCTAGCGATGCACCTCTGGCTCAGAGCTCCAGTCCGGGGCCGGTGCCCAAGACAGTCCCACCCGACGACCAAGCGCCGCCTCCCGTGTCGCAGTTGGGTGCTTCACCCCTAGGCCCTCAAACACCGGGCTCTCAAACACCGGGCTCTCAAACACCGGGCTTTCAAAACAGTGGCCCAGCCAAAACGGACAGCATGCCCGCCTTTTCTGGCCCCGGAAACTTCGCACCGGTGCCACCTTCTCCAACCATCGGCGCTCCCGGTCCCGGATACGCTCCAGTGGCGGCGGGCGCGTACGCGCCACAACCGACCAACGCGCAAGTCAGCAGCGCACCGCGCAAGCGCAAGAGTCGCGCCGGATGGTGGGTGTCGCTGACGCTGCTGCTTCTCGGAGGAGCGGCCGCGGGCGGTTGGGCGTATTACGACTACTACCTGGCTCCCAGTCCTAGGCCTCCTCCCCCGCCGACATTGCGCACCGACTTGGAAGCCGATTCCCCAGAGTTTCGGCCTCCCGAAGTCGACGACGATTTTCCCACGAACGGTCGAACGACGGAACGCAGGACCCCCGTCAAACCTGGGCCCGGGACTCCCGGCGGTGTGAAAGATCCTTTGCCGATTCCGAGCGAACTCCCCACGATTCCAATCCCCACAAGTCTGCCGCCAGGACTCCCCACCGCTTTTCCGACGGCGCTTCCCACTAGCTTTCCATTCCCGCTGGCGCCCACTTCTGAGCCGCCACCCGCAGCTCCGTAGTCCAGTTTCAAAATTTCTTCAGAAACCGGGCACTCGCCACAAACTCGCGGCAAATCGGCACACTCAGCCGCTCTGAGTCAAAATCTTACGCACAATCGGCGGCTTGCGCTGTGAGCTTCTGGCGCTATTTACTCGCCGGTGCGTTCATGTTGAAGTGAAGCTTCGGGGTTGCGCGCGACATCTGCGCGCAACATCAGCGCTATACGGCGTCCATGATGGGGGTCTAGCTTCCAGCTGCCGATTGGGTGTTTCTAAGCCCAGAAGGCGCTTCCGCTAGAGCCATGAGCACTCACTCGGAAACTCTGCCCCCGTCACGAAGAACGCTCAAACTCACACCTAGTCAGTCTAATGCCCGAAAATTTCAAGCGTTCACTCCCTGCAGAATATGGGAACAAGTACTCCGCGGAGCAAATCGCCGCTCACGCTGCGATAGCGTCACGCCGCTCAGGAAGCATCGAGGTCGGCGAGTTTGAACAGCGTGGCGGCTTGACAGGCATCTGCGTGGTGGCTGCAGACCGACCGGGACTGCTTTCGCGGGTATCTGAAGCCTTCGTGGTGTGCGGACTCGACGTCGTAGAAGCCGAGGGTTTCACTCGACGGCCCGTGGTCGATGGCATTGAGCAGCCTGCCGAAGCGATGGATCTCTTCTGGCTGCGCAAAGGCGACGAAAGTTTCCCCAAGCCAATCACCGAAAGAGACCTGACGCGCCTGAGGGCCACGCTGGTCGGGCTGGTGGAGGGCAATGGCACCTCCGACCTGTCGGCGACAGAAGCTGGTAGGTCCCGCCCGGTAACAAGCAGCAACTCGACGGTGCGCTTCATCGAAGATGACTCTGGGGCTTTGTGCACGTTGGAAATCGAAACCGACGACCGCTCAGGGCTGTTGCTCAGTTTGTCGCGAGCGCTCACAGCACAAAGCGTGCAAATCGTCCGCTCTGAGGTGAAGACCATCGGCAAACGCGTCGTGGACCGATTCACGATCACCGAGTTGGATGGTTCCCCCGTAGATCCCGCACGTCGCCTCGAGATCCAGGTCGGAGTGCTGAGCGCCGCAGAGCCCGCAAAACGCCTGAGCACGCCGGCCCCGCCGCTCAACGCGGCGCTCGAGACGCATCCGGATTGACCAAGATCCAACCCCGATCTGCGAAAAATTACGCCGCACACATCGAACCCGGCTGTGCGTGCGGAGCTTTGGCGCGCCGCGCTAAACACTCCAAACCTTGACGGATCGCGGATCAGCTCTACCTTCAAAGGGTATGACTCAGTTGCACATGCTCTTGGTTTTTGCGCTTGGGACCGCAACAACGGCGGCCGCGCTATTGTCAATGTTCTCGGTGACACGCCAGCGGGAACAGCATGTCACAGTCAGAATCGATGACCGCCGCCGTCGCCGCTGACAAAGTCAGCCGGTCCGCTTCGGACGGCGAGCACACTGCAAGATGACCTTGCGCACCCGGACCGCGTCGGGAGTGATTTCCACCACCTCGTCGCGGTCGATGTATTCCATGGCGGCTTCGATCGTCAGTTTTCGCGGGGGAGCCAAGATCACGTTCTCGTCACGACCCGCTGCACGAATGTTGGTCAGCTTCTTTTCGCGCGTGATGTTCACGTCCAAATCGTTCTCGCGATTGTGTTCGCCAAGCACCATCCCCTCGTAGACCTCAGTCCCAGGAGGAATGAACATCACGCCGCGAGGCTGCAGGTTGAACAGAGCATATGGCGTGGCTCTGCCAGCCCGGTCCGCGACAATCGAGCCATTGCGCCGCCGTAGCTGGGCTTCTCCTTGGGGCTGCCAGGAGTCGAACAGGGTGTTCAACAGACCTTCGCCGCGGGTCTCCGTCAGGAACATTGAGCGGAAACCGATCAGACCGCGCGACGGAATGCGGAACTCCAAGCGCGTGCGCCCGTGCCCGAGTGCGTTCATCTTGGTCATTTGCCCGCCGCGCTCCCCTAGATGGGTCGTAATCGTACCGACGCAATCTTCCGGCACGTCAGCGACCACCAGTTCGACCGGCTCGTGGGCAACGCCATCGATGTCTTTGACGACCACCTCGGGCATGCCGACGCAGAACTCGTAGCTCTCACGACGCATGGTTTCCGCGAGGATGGCCAGCATCAACTCGCCGCGGCCGAAAACCATGAATACGTCCGGTTCTGCCGTGGGCTCAACGCGCATGGCGATGTTGCGCTCGGCCTCTTTGCTCAAACGTTCGCCCAAGTGGCGCGAGGTCACATACTTGCCGACCTTGCCCGCAAAAGGCGACGTGCTGACCAAGAAGCGCATCTTGATCGTGGGCTGCTCAATTTCGATGCGCGGCAGCGCTTCACGCACCTCATTGTCCGAAATCGTGTCACCGATACCGACGTCCGCGATGCCGGCCACGGCCACCAAGTCGCCGGCGGAAGCTGAATCGATCTTGGCTCGCTTCAGTCCCTCAAAGTGATACAGGGTGCCGACCTTGACTTGCCGTTGCTTGCCATCCTGCAGCAGCGCGACCTGCTGCCCGTACTCGATCACCCCGCGGTGTACGCGACAGATCGCCAAACGCCCAACGTACTCATCATGCTCGGTGTTGTGCACTAGCATCTGCAAAGGTGCCGTCGGGTCGCCACCCGGGGCTGGCACGGTTTCGATGATGGTCTTGAACAAGGGCTCTAGATCAGTGCCCGGAGTTTCCAACTCAAGCGATGCAACGCCCTCCTTGCCAATCGCATACAGCGTGGGAAATGAGGTCTGCTCATCGCTGGCTTCCAGCTCGCAGAAAAGGTCAAACGTCTCGTTCAGGACGTCGTCTGGGCGCGCATCCTGGCGATCGATCTTGTTGATACAAACGATCACCGGCATTCCGAGACTCAGAGCCTTGCCGAGCACGAAGCGCGTCTGGGGGAGCGGTCCCTCCGCCGCGTCGACCAATAGCAGCGCCCCATCCGCCATCTTGAGCGTGCGCTCCACCTCGCCCCCAAAGTCGGCGTGGCCAGGCGTGTCGATGATGTTGATCTTCGTGTCGCCATATTGGACGCTGGCATTCTTGGCCAGGATGGTGATACCGCGCTCCCGCTCGAGATCATTCGAGTCGAGCACACGATCATCGACTGCCTCATTCGAGCGAAAAACCCCCGTCTGCTTGAGCATGGCGTCGACCAAGGTGGTCTTGCCGTGGTCGACGTGAGCGATGATTGCGATATTGCGAATTTGAGGGGTGGTGGGCATGCGTCCTTTATTTGCTCCGAGGGTGGAGGGCTTCGCGGGCGCAGGGCGGATAGCGCAATGTGGCAGCTATGAACAGGGGCTGCGGTGAAGCACGTGAAAACCCGCACCATGGCTCGCATCGGCCTGCGGACCAGTTTCGAGCTACAGCGTTTTTGTCCCAATTTGCCCCGGCTGCGATTGCCGCCAGCGCTGGTGACACATCTTGGCCAGGACGCAACCTGGCGGCACTCGGACGCTCGAAGCACGCTATATTCTCAACTCCCCTTGTCTATGAATCTCCGGCTTTCTGTTGCGTCACTCGGAGCTGGCGCCCAATCCGTCGTTCACTCGAGGCAGCTATGGTCAGCCCTACTGACGGCCTGGGTGATTGGTTGCAGCTTGGATCTGCCGCCGGTCAACAAGACCGGAGATGTTCTCGTGACGGACGATGCAGGCACGGGGGGCAGTACAGGCGGGGCGCCCGTCGACGACGACGTCGGTCCAGACGATGACGACGATCCCGGGGGAGGCGGCAGCGGTGGCGAAGTGAGCGGGTGCGGCCCCGGTGAAGTTGAATGTGAGGACGGCGCGTGCGTGCCCGAGGGTCAGCCATGCACCTCCGGCTGTGACCCCACGGCCTGTGCTGAGACTCCAGTGCCCAATGCCACACTGAGCTGCGACGCTGAAACGGACGCATGTGATGTGCTCAACTGTCTGCCTGGATTCGTCGACTGCGATGGCGATCCAACCAACGGATGTGAGGCCAACTTCAATGGCATGCCCAACATGCAAGCTGGAATGGACACCCAGCTTCAAGCCTATAGGCTCGACACGAGCTATGACTTCACTGGCTTTCCGACGTACACGTTCAGCGAGCGTTGTACCTGTGACTATCCGGAATTGCCGACGCTAGAGGGGAACCTTCCGCCAGGGCAGGATGACCTGTCCGCGGTGTTCAGCCTAGGTTGGACGGCTACGGATGGCTTGATCGTACACGTTTTGATCAAGGACGACGCGTTCGTCATTCAAGACTATGATCGCACGCAGGAAGTTCTCGCCGAAGGCACCCACCCGCGCGAGCAAGACAATCTCGAGCTGATCTACCATGGCCTGCCGGGCAGCGGGTCCGAGGATGACCAACACTACTTCGTCAACTACCTCGGACAGCCAGCTAGCGAGGCGAACAAACCCATCGAGGTGGCCGCCATTTCAACCTCGGCTGGCGTTACGGCAGGTGGGTGCATCGAGATGACGCTGCAACTGACTGGCAACTTCTTGTCGGGCAAAGACGGTGTCGATGAGGCGCTGGTCCCAGAAGCCACCGACGTATTCGTATTCGACTTGGCGATCAACGACGTCGATTACAGCGGCGAGGATCCATCGGGCGCACCGGAGCGACAGCATCACGTGTTCTACAAGAATCCTGGCGACGCCTACTGGTACACGTCTGGCCAACAGGACACCTCGGAAGCGATCGGTACGGTGGTGTTGCTCGAGGCGCTGCCGGCAGCTCAGTGAGCGCGGACCGCGCCGGTAGTAGCCTTCGGGTTTTTCGTGCCCACCGCTCCCCCGCCCGGACGGCGGACTGACTTGATCATCGACCAGCGTCGAATGTCGATCCGACAGGCCCCCCCACTCACTGCCACTTCACGTCGTCAAGCAACACCGTGGCGGCTTGGTAGTTCTGAATCTTGCTACCAGTCGCCACTTCGACGCCGAGCCACGACACCGAGGACGCATCAAACCCCTCATCAGAAACTTCGGGCGCCCCCGGTGCAAGCTGTATTGCGACCCACTCCCCCAACACCAACAGCGTCCACGATCCGTAGGCAGCGGTATCCGCGCCGACCGCGAGGCGCGCGTAGCCGCGCTCTTCCGCTGTTTCCCCGAGGCCATCACCCAACCGGATCTGGGCGCGCACCTCGGACTGAGACAAGTCCTGCTGAACGCCAAGATCCGTGACGACGAGCGCGGACTGACCATCACTGCTAAAGGGGACCAGCATTAGCAGTGAACCGGGGCTAGGCACGCCGACGTTGTTGACCCAATCAACCAAGCTGAGTCCTGCCAGTGAGGGCGGCTCTGTCCGAAGAAGCCTGAACCCAGCGCTGTCCGTATCAAAGGAAATGCCGGTGAGAGGCCCAGCATCCGGTGTCTCGTCGGGTTGCGGAGGCGCGCCGCCTTGCGGAGCCCCTCCGTCCTGCGCGCCGCCCTCCGGCATGCCGGAGGCGCCAGCCATCTGTATTTGACCTGCGGCTCCGGCAGTTGGCTCCGCGCCTCCGACGGATACCTCACCAGCGCTCCCCCCTGTGCCCCCGCTCCCGCCTCCGCCGATCGCTGGATCATCACCCTCAGCGCAGCCGACCGAGAAAGCAAGCGACACAACCGCGGTCTGAGAAAGCAAGCGAAGGAAAGTCACAACCAGAAGCCTTTGGAGCCAATGTGGTTAAATGTCGTCTATTACCTGAGACCGCGGTCCCGCTCAAGCAGAAGGCAATCTGCGTCAGCGTTTGCGGGTGAAGCATTCGGTTAATACTGGGAGAAGTCGCTCGCGGCCCAAAAACAGCTGCACAGTTGTCGAGTGAGCCAGCACGGCAACCGCACGAGGTTCGATATCCCACCCAATTTGAAATGGCAGCTCGTTCACTCTTCGCAGCTGCTCATGGCCGGTGGAAAGCGTGACTCTCGGGTGGAAGGCAAACCGGAGCCAATGTGCCACAACCGTTTCGCCTCACATCGCTAACCGCAGACGATGCGTTCACGCCAAGCTTGTCCCTGCTTGGATGTTGTGCGCACAGAAGCGTCAGGATGGGCAGCCAGGTGGCGAGCAGAAAACCCAGAGCGAAAAAGAGCAGCAGCATGCAAACCTACACGTGCAGAGGATGTGCCACCAGCGCACGAACTGCGATCGAAGATAAGTGCCGCTGTTCAGTCTGCGGCGGCGTGGCCAAACGCTAGTGCTCGTGTCGGTTTCTGCACTGGTGTGCATCGCGCTGCACAGGTATGGACCCTGCTGACATTATGAAGATCGCGATCCCTCGGGAGATACACCCCGGCGAACGACGAGTCGCAGCGACCCCAGACACCGTCAAACGATTGAAGAAGCTGGGCTTCGAGGTGACTGTCGAAACTGGCGCGGGTACGGCCGCCGCATTTCACGACAGACAGTTCGAGGAGGTCGGTGCGACCCTCGTCGCTGACACACGCCAACTTTGGACCGATGCGGACATCGTGCTCAAGGTGCGTCCCCCGGAGGAAAACAAGGAACTGGGCGTCGACGAAACCGAGCTGCTGCGTGAGGGGCAGGTTTTCATCAGTTTCGTTTGGCCCGCCAAGAATGAGGCGCTGATCGAAAGACTCAAACCACGCGGGGTGACGGTCATTGCGATGGACCAAATCCCACGCATCACCCGAGCTCAAAAGATGGATGCACTGAGCTCGATGGCAAACATCGCCGGGTACCGCGCCGTGATCGAAGCCGCAAGCTTTTTCGGGCGCTTCTTTACCGGGCAAGTGACTGCGGCGGGCAAGGTGCCTCCAGCCAAGGTGATGGTGATCGGGGCTGGCGTGGCAGGCCTTTCAGCCATCGGTACAGCGCGTAGCCTAGGCGCTATCGTGCGTGCATTCGACACGCGTCCTGCAGTCAAAGAACAAGTGCAGAGCATGGGCGCGGAGTTTCTGGAGCTGGACTTCGACGAAGACGGCACCGGCGTGGGCGGCTACGCCAAAGAGATGAGTGAAGCGTTCATTGCCGCGGAGATGGAACTCTTTCGCCAGCAAGCGCGTGACGTGGACATCATCATCACCACAGCGCTCATCCCAGGCAAGCCGGCACCCGTGTTGCTACCCAAGGACGTGGTTCAACATCTAAAGCCCGGCTCTGTAGTCGTGGATTTAGCGGCTGAAGCTGGCGGCAATTGCGAGCTCACGCAACCGCAGGAGGTCGTAAAAATCGATGGTGTGACGTACATCGGATACGTCGACCTCCCGAGTCGCCTCGCTCCCACTGCCAGCCAGCTCTATGGCACGAATTTGGTGCACCTGCTGTCGGACATGGGTGGTGCGCAGAACTTCCAAGTCGATCACGATGACGAAGTCGTGCGGGGCGCCCTGGTCCTCGAGAAGGGCGAATTGATGTGGCCTCCCCCAAGGGTGTCAGCGCCACCACAATCAGCCAAACGCGCTGCTCCACCAAAAGAAGAGGTCAAGAAGCCGTATCCGAAGAAGAAACAACACGTCTGGGTCGCGCTACTGGCCCTGGGAGCCATCTTCGCAGCGATTGGGCTGGGGGCACCCCAAGAATTCTTGGCACACTTCACGGTGTTTGTTCTGTCCTGCTTCATCGGCTGGCAAGTGGTGTGGAACGTCACGCCGGCGCTACATACACCGCTGATGAGCGTGACCAACGCCATCAGCGGGATCATCTTGGTTGGCGGCATGCTGCAGATCTCGGGCCCCCCGAACTCCACCATCACGATTCTTGCAGCCCTCGCCGTGTTGGTCGCTACGATCAACATTGCTGGCGGCTTCCTCGTCACTCAGCGCATGCTGCGCATGTTCCAGAAGTGAGGTAACATGACTGACTCACTAGTAACCGTTGCGTACCTGGCAGCCGGCGTCCTCTTCATTCTGAGCTTGGGCGGACTGAGCGCACAAGAGACTGCGCGCCGCGGCAACCAATTCGGGATCATCGGCATGCTGATCGCTATCGCAGCGACAACGCTCAGCGACCGAGTCAGCTCGTACCCAATGCTGGTTGGCTGTCTTGCGGTCGGCGGGGTGCTCGGCGCGATTCTGGCGGCGCGGGTTGAAATGACATCGATGCCTCAGCTCGTGGCGATCCTTCACAGCTTCGTCGGCCTAGCCGCCGTTCTGGTGGGATTCGCAACCTACCTCGATCCGAGCTCCCACTATTCCGCCGTAGAGCAGGTGATCCACGAGGTGGAGGTATTCGTGGGCGTGTTCGTCGGTGCGATCACTTTCACGGGTTCGGTGATCGCATTCGGAAAGCTACAAGGCATCGTTGGCGGCAAAGCCCTGCTACTGCCCGCTCGTCATTGGCTGAACTTGGCAATGCTCGGCGCCTGCGTCTACCTGGGAGTGATGTTCGTCACTGGACCGGAGCATGCGGGACTGCAACCGTTGCTCTACATGACCGCGATTGCTTGCGTGCTCGGCATTCACCTGGTGATGGCGATCGGCGGCGCGGACATGCCCGTCGTGGTGTCGATGCTCAACAGCTATTCGGGCTGGGCCGCGGCAGCGGCCGGGTTCATGCTCAGCAATGACCTCCTGATCATCACGGGAGCTCTGGTCGGTAGCAGCGGTGCGATTCTGAGCTACATCATGTGCGAAGCGATGAACCGTTCGATCGTGAATGTCATCTTCGGGGGCTTCGGAACCGTGGTCGGCAAGAGCTCCGCGAAGGAAGTCGAAGGGGAGGTCACCTCCATCGAGGTACCCGAGGCCGTCGAGCTAATGCTCGACGCCAAGAGCGTGATCATCGTGCCGGGCTACGGCATGGCTGTGGCCCAAGCCCAGCATCCGCTGTGCGAAGTGACCAACATTCTGCGCAAGCGCGGCACTCAGGTGCGCTTCGGCATACACCCGGTTGCTGGACGCCTCCCTGGGCACATGAACGTCCTGCTGGCAGAAGCCAAAGTCCCCTACGACATCGTGCTCGAAATGGAAGAGCTGAACGATGACTTCCCAGAGACGGACTTGGTACTCGTGATCGGTGCCAACGACATCGTCAATCCTGGGGCACTGGAGGATGAATCAAGCCCAATCTACGGCATGCCCGTGCTCGAAGTCTGGAAGGCAACGACCACGATCGTGATGAAGCGTGGCATGGCCACTGGCTACGCTGGTGTGGACAACCCGCTGTTTTACAAAGAGAACACGGAAATGTTGTTCGGTGATGCCAAACAGAACGTCGACGCTCTATTGACGGACTTGCGCAAGGCGACCGAAAAGAGCAGCGCAGCCTAGCGCGGACCTCAGCTTCGGCCCAGCCCCCGCTGGCCGCAATTGCAACGATTGCGTCACGCCCCACTCGGACGACTTGACGACGCAGGCTCCTGCGCTCAAGCATATGCGTCCACCCGGCATTGATTTGCCGCTAACCGCCTTGTCGCTCATCGATTGAGCGCGGGCTTGGGCGGAAGCCCGAACGGAGGTTCCCAAATGGAAGACGAAAAACAAGACAGCCGCGAAGATTTGCTCAACAAGATTCGCGCCGCGGCAAACCGGCTGAATGACGCAGCTGAGCAGACCACGAAGGCAGTGGAGGCGCTTGAGCGCGAGCTACTGGACATCGAGCCCGGCGTCACGGTCTGGAGCGCGATCCTGCAGGATGGTGACTACACCTTTGAAGATGATACCGGAAGCCAGCTCGCCCATCGCACCGTGACTCTTGGTTTTGCGAAGACCAAGAAGAAATGGGGCATCGCGGTGCGCGAGCAGGTCAAAGGCAAAGGCTCCGAAAGCGGGGCGGATGCGATTTTGCATGACGAGGTCAGCTTGCTACGCAAGGCCGATCGCGAGCTGAGAATTTTGGCAGCCCCCCACCTCGACGAGCTGATGCAAGACATCCTCGGCGAGTTGGAAGCCCGCCTCGAGCGCCTGGGGGCCTTCGACCAATCTGACGAAGCGCAAAGCCCCCCGGAGGGCGACGGGGCCGCTGAAGCCGCGGAGTAGGCCCCTCGTTGTTCTCCGCGCGGGTCGAGCAGAGCCACCCATTGGGCGTCGCTTGGCGGCGGTTACTTCGGCAACCGCCGCTTCGCGGCGGGCTCGCGTAGCTCTTGCACCTCGGAAATATCTCCGTGCAAGACTTCGGAGATGATGCGGTCGGTCGTGGCTTCCAGATGCTCTCGTAACACCTTCGAAAGCTGCTCGAACTCCGGCCAAAGTGTCTCATTGACGAAGGTCCGCGACAGCTTCGCCATCACCGTCGTGCGCCGCTGACGAGGATAACGATAGGGCTCAATGCCGTAGCGACGTAACAGGGCGATGAAGACACGGCGTGACCAGTCGTCCACGAGCTTGAAGCGGTATTCAGCCGGCGGGTCGCCGGCTTCGGCTTCGCGCAAGCGTCGCAGAATGCGCTTCTTTGCTTCTTCGGCGGCGATGCGCTCGCCGTCGGTGGTGGCGCCCGCAAACAGCGCCTCGATCCTGCGCAGGGTTTCGATCAGTCGTGCTTCGTCCACACGTCGATCCATCCGGCACGCTGCCCGACGTCAAGGGGCGCCCGCATCAGCGGCTCCACAGCCGTCGACACTGCATTCAGCGAATGACGCACACTCCGCTTCCAGCACCCACTGCTGCTCTCCTTCTGAGCAGCGGTACAGCGCAGCCCCGAAACAACTCCCAGCCCCCATCGAGCAGGGGCGACATTCGCCCAGGGCGTCGTCGCACAACTCCGTCTCGGCGCAGACTTGCTCGACTTGCCAGAGGCCGGCTGTGCAGCGAACCAGTTGGTTGGCGCTACACTGGATGGCACCGTCGTCGCACGCCGTGCCAGAGCACTTGCGCAGCTTGGTGGAACAGTGCCCAGCGGTAGCGCAGGACTCGCGAGGCGCCCACTCGCCTTCTTCATTGCACTCTTGCAGCCTATTGTCGAAACAGCGCCAAGTCCCACCCAAGCACGGCGGCCCAGGGACGCACATCGCGACATCGCCCTCTTCCGAGCAAACTTCCGAGCCCTCCGCACAATCTGTGGTTTCTGCCCAAATGGCTTGTGGAGTGCAGCGCTCGATCTTATCGCCGGCACAGCGGGTTGAGCCGGGAGTGCACTCTCCGGGAGGTGAGTTGGAATTCCCCCCTTGCGGCGAAACATCGTCATCGTCGGGCATTACCGGCAGATCGTCGTCCATCGCATTCGCCGACATTTCTGCAGCGACGACGCCTTCTCCGACGTCCCAGTCAGCGCCGATTATTTGGGCGCAGCCGACTGCCGGAACAACCAGCAGGATCACAGGAGTCAATTGGCGGATGCGAAGCTTCACCGGGACTGAGCAAGCGTATCAGATTTCCAAGCTTCAGATGCGTCTGGCGTTCGAACCGTCCGGATGGGCAGGACGCTGGAAGATCAAGGCCAGACCGGCTGATACGACGCACGCCCCGCCGATCAGCTCCGGAATCGTCGGCAAAGTGTCGAACAGCCACCAGTCGGCGAGATAGGCCCAAACCGGGCCGGAAAAGGAGGCGGCCGCGTTGGTTGCGGCCCGCTCGATGCGATACGCCTGGGTGATGAGCAGCTGCCCCAGCGCCGCCGCGACTCCGACGGTCAGCAACGCGGACCAAACCGAGTGCGGGGGTAAACCTGGTAGCGCCGCTTGCTCGAGTACCAAGGCCGACAGCGCCATGGGCAGCAGGCTGAGCTGAAACCAAAACACCGTCGATCGAGCGTCCTCGTGTTCTCCCAGTGCACGCAGGCAGATATGCGCGCCTGCAGAAAATACAGCCCCACCGATTGCCCACAGCCCGCCAACGAGCTGACCCTCAGCCAATTCCGAATAGCCACTGACACTTGGCTGTAGGATCAGCATCGAGCCAAACAAGCCCAGGCCCATCGCCAACCAGATGCGCGGCCCCGGCCGCTCCGCGTCACCCAGAAACCAGGGCGCAATTATCGCAATCACCAGTGGCTGCAGTCGGTGCAAGATAGCCACATCTGCAACGCTCAACAGCTTGATGGCTGTAACGAAACAGTAAATCGCCAAGAATCCGAGAACGCATCGCAGCAGCAGCACCCCCTTGGCGTGCACTTTCGTCAGGGCCCGAAACCCCAGCGCTGCGACCAGCGGCACGGCAACCACGCCACGCCACAGGATGACCTCGAGCGCGGACAGCGACTCACGAGCGTGTTTAACCCCCACCACCATGACTGTAAACACCACGGCGGCAGCCATCATGTACAAGGGCCCACGACGCACGTGGGTCGTCATAGCGCGCGACGCTGCCGAACTGTAGACTACTGACCAATGAGAGCATTCGTCGCCGGTGCGACCGGCTACACCGGTAGCGCCCTCGTAGCCCAGCTGCGCCAGCTGGGGGCCACGGTTGTTGCCCACATTCGGCCGGAATCCTCGAGACGTGTCGCCTTCGAACAAGAGTTCGCCGCCTTGGGCGCTCAGCTGGAAATTGTGCCCTGGGAACCGGCAGAACTGGAGGGCAGCCTTCGACGCCACCAAGTCGACGTTGTGTTCTGCCTGATCGGTACTACCCGCACCCAAGCCAAGCGAGAGGGCATCGACGTGCGCACTCGCTTCAGCCACGTTGATCAACGCTTGTCGCTGATGCTCCTCGAGGCTGCCGTCGCAGCCGTTCCGGATGCGCATTTCGTCTACCTGTCAGCCGTTGGTAGCAGTGCCAGCGCCAGTAACCCCTACCAAAGAACCCGAGGCATCGTCGAACAGCGTATTCAATCGAGCCTGCTGCGCTACACGATCGCTAGGCCAAGCTTCATTTCCGGATCCCGAACCGAGCGGCGAGCAGGCGAACACACACTGGTGGCCCTCACCGACGGACTGCTCGGCGGTTTGGCCCGCCTCGGACTGAAGAATCCCTACGAGCGCTATCGCTCAATTGACAGCCAAACCTTGGCACGCGCTCTGATCAACGCGGCCACGCGCTCTGTTCACCCAAACCAGATATTGGAGAGCCACGAACTACAGGCCCTGGGCCGGCTCAAGCCTGCACCGCTAACTCTTGGACACGGCGGCTAGAAGTGCAGGTTCAGGCCAAGGGTGCTCAAGAAAGCTGGCATGCCAGGCCTGGCGAGCGCTCGACTGCGAGCGACGACACCTGGCTTGGGGAAGAACAACATGCCATCGATATCCCATAGGATGTACGCGTCTTCGGTAATATCGAGCCCGATACCGACGCCCCAGCTACCGATGGCGGCATAGTCGTTGTCTGCCCGGATATCTTCTTCGCGAGCGTGCCCCAACCAATAGAATCCGGCACCGATCGTGGGCGCCACCAACATCGAATCTGCGAAGTGGTGCGTCCAGCTGAGCTCTGCTTTCACAATGACTTGATCAACCGGGATCCCCTCTTGCTCCGCTCCCCAGAGCGGCGCGATCACTTGAGCCCCAAGCCACCAGCCTGGGGCCAACGCACGAGCCAATCGCACCTGCGGTCCGACCGATCCACCAAGACTTTCGCTCGCTACCATCACCGCCGCACCAGTACTCAAGCGCCAATTCTTGGCCTCCGGCGTAGCAGGTTCCAGCATCGGCTCGGGCTCTGTCGGTGGCTCGACGATGGGCTCCGGGTCGAGCATAGGTTCAGGAGGGTCCGGGCTAATGGACGCCTCGAGTAAGCCAGCGCGCAGCGCTTCAACAGCGCTGACACTCAGCTGAGCGGGGCTGCTACCGTCAACACGACGACCAACTGTCTTGCCACCTCCGCGGTCGGCGATCCAAACGTCCACCACCGTCCCGTCTTTGCCTTTGGTCACGGTGATCACCGCCGAGGCGTCATCTGAAACGACGGCGTCATCGACCATCGCAGACAAGCTATACCAACGAAAACGCCGCAACTTGACCCGGAAGCCGGACGCCAGCAGCTCAGCCTGGAGGCGTTGCACAGTTGAGGCAGCTCGTCCGGTGTTGCCAGGGGGACCCACCACAACGATAGTTTGCACGTCAGGGGTCGATGGCGCCTCGTCGGAGCTTGGGGGCGGAGCCGAGTCCCGAGGCGAGGACTCCGCTGGTGGTTCGGCTTGCGCCTCTGTTCCCGACGGCTCCGCCGGTGGTTTTGCATCGCGGGGCTGTTCGACGCCAGCTGCAGATGGTGCCGGTGCAACGGACGAGGCGCCGCCGGCCCCGGCTTCGGGCTTCGCTTCAGTGTTGGTTCCGCCCGCTGTCCCCCCGTTGCCTTCGGCCCTGACTTCCACCGCGAGCAGCAGCAGAAGCAGGACGAAGGCAAGGCGGATCATGGACTGAGTATTCTTCGCGCGGCGGTCGCGTACGGCCCCTTGGGATATCGCTCCAGATAAGACCTAGCGAGCGACTCCGCGGCACTCCGGCCACGAGTTCTTTTGACTAAGCCCATCTTACGCCCAAGCGCCTCAGACGCAAACGCGCCCGAAGGCGACTCCTGCAAATAAGTCGTGTACCAGGTAAGCGCCGTCCTAGCGTCGCCGAGGTGGTCCTCTGCCAATCGGCCGAGCATGAACGCCGCTGAGCGAGCCTGTTTGCTGCCTGAAAAACGCTGCCGCTCAGCTAGCAGCGCCCGGCTCGCGATACGCGCCTGGCCCGAGTAGCGCGCCGCATCGGCCAACATCGATAACTCACCGAGACTTACTGAACCGAGCGCCGTGTCGAGCCCCTGAGCCTTGGCGTCCGCCACGATCTCCCGGTACTTCGAAGCCTTCATTAGCGTCGACCAGTCAGTGCGTGCCGGCGCGACCGCGCGTCGCTCTACCGGAGGCGACGAGACTTTCAGCCGTGGTTCTGGCGGTGCGACATCAGGAGCATCGGCGGGTTCCACCTCGGCCCTTTCAGGCTCTGTCGCCTCGGGCTCGGATGACTCACGCTCGGCAGCGGCGCTCGCTAGACGCACTTCAGAGGTGCGAAGATCAGCGACGAGACGTTCACCAGCTGCCACTCGGATCCCGCTGCTTGTCAGGGGCCCCTGAACCTCAACTGAGCCCTCCTGGAGTACGACCTCCAACACGTCATGGCTGGTGCGCCATTTGACGTCAAACTCGGTTCCCGTAACACGGATCCGATAAGGCCCGGCTTCCACGGCCCACTTGGCTCCCTCGAGTGGCTTAACTTTCAAATGCACGCTGCCACCCTCGAGCGCCAAGCGCGCACCGTGAGCAGTGACTTCGGCAATCCGAGCCTGAGATTCTGGATGGAGCAAGATTTGTGTCCCGTCCGAGAAGTCTACCGTAGCCGCGGGATCATTCGCGCCAACCCGAATGTAGCCGCTGGACGCTTCCGCACTGGCCTTGAATGTCAACGCGGGATCTGGCCACACGGAATATCCGACGACAGTGAACAGTCCGAGAACTGCCGCTGCCCCGATGGCATAGCGACGTTGCTGCTGCTTCTTCGCATCGCGCTTCAACGCGCCTTGAAATCTCGCGAACGCGTCGGCCTGAGCCTGCGTCGACACGGAGTCATCACCGTCAACCAGCGCAGCTCGCAGACCGCGACCGACGCGCATCAAACGTGCCTCTGGTGGGCTAGTGAAATCGCTCACAGCTTCTCCAGCCTCTCTCCGACGCGGACCGCGTCGTCCTCTTCCGAGTGCAGCCGGGAGCGAGGACCACTCTTGGCTTCGTCGGACTGATGCCTCTCGGCCCGCCGCGCGAGCTCATCTCGACAGCCGAGAGGAAGCTTCTGGCTTTCTTCGAGAGGCGCGTGGTCCCCAACCACCCGATCGACGGCGCGCAGCTCCGTGTGCGATTCGGCGGTCGGCGAGCGACCGGATGGTTCGTCCTCCGCAAGTTCGTCGTCAGCTTGTGCGTCGTACAGGTAGCGCTCCAGCACTGGGTCCGATTTGGCTTGCTTGAGCACCACGTCCGTCGCGCTGCGCACGCGACGCTTGGCCGTAGCCAGGGATACTCGCAACGCCTCGGCGATCTCCGGCAAGCTGAGCTCTTCGACATAGCGCATCAAAAAGATGAAGCGGACCTTACTGCTGACCCGATCGAGAATCGTCGCCAGACGCTGCACCTCATCTGCTGCTGCCCCTTGAAGCGCCGCTTGCTCGTAGCCGACCTTCTGCGTGTAGTCCCACCACAGCCGGGTGCGAATCGCATGCTTTCGCATTTCTGATCGGATGACACGCATAGTGATACCAACGATGTAGCTGCGCAGTGCGCTCTCATCCCGCAGTGCATCGAGCTTGCGGAACAGTCGCAAAAAAACCTCCTGCACGTGATCTTCGACATCGTGGTGTGGGCCAAAGTAGCGACGCAGTAGACCGCGCACCAATGTGTAGTAGCGGTCCCACAATAGCTTTGATGCTTCCGGATCGCCGCGTCGCAACGCCTCGACCAGAGCTGCGTCCTCACTACCAGCCCGCGCAAATTCGCCTGAAATCACCTCAAGTCGAGGAGGCCGAAGGGCGGATCCGGTGGGGGGGCGGGGGGACATATTGGCGTGACCGATCTGCGTTGGACCCAACTGTTGCTCGAGCAAGTCTCGCGGGCTCAAGCAATTCAGTCGGAATTTCCTGTATTGCGCCCCTATTGCTGAAGCAAATTCAGCCGTAAGAGCGCTGATTTAGAGGCTGCAGTGTACGCGAGAGCGGCGCGCGTTGCACGGCTTAGTGCGAACTTCCAGATCGCTTTTTGCGAAGCGCCCCCAAGCGGGACGATAGCCTGATAGCGACCGCTGACCCGGAGTGCTTTTCGCCTACTTTTCAAGTACTTGCCCGAGCTCTGGAGAAGGTTGCTGCTGCGTGCTGCAGTGAATGGCACCCAGACCGAGCACGAGATCCGAACAGTGGATGCCGACGATTCGCCGCTCGGGGAACAGTTCTGCCAAGACTGATAGAGCCGACCGATCTTGCGAGTCGTTGAACGTCGGCACCAGCACGCACTCGTTCCCGATGTAGAAGTTCGCGTAGCTGGCGGGTAGCTGCTCTCCGTCGAAGAAGATCGGACTCGGGCTGGGCAAGTCGACCACCTCCAAGCGCCTACCCTGAGCGTCGCGGCTGCCCTCCAGAACCTGCTTGGCCTGGGCGAGCGCCTCGGCATTCGGATCTTGCTCCGACTGGGGAGCCACCAAAACCACCCTACCGGGCGCCACGAAGCGAGCGAAATCATCGATGTGACCCGATGTGTCATCGCCAGCAATACCATCCTCTAGCCAAATCACACGCCGCGCTCCGAGGTAGGCCGCCAATAGCTCCTCCAGCTGACTCTGGGTGACGCCTGGATTGCGCGCATAGGGTTGGCCCGACAAGTGCCCGAGCAAGCAGCGACGGGTCGTGAGCAGAGTTCCCTGCCCATCCACATCTACAGATCCCCCCTCAAGCACCACGTGTCTCAAGCGCCCTGCTACCTGCAGGCGCGGCTTCCAACACAGATCCGCATGTCGCTCAGCCACGTGCTTGCCGGCAGCGTCATCCAAGCGATACTCCGGATATCGCGCCCAAGCATTGAAACGCCACTTGACGGCTCCAACCCTCGGCTGCGACGGGCATGTCACGAACAATGGCAGGTTGTCTCGAGTCCAGCTGCGGTCAGTGGGAGCAACCACGAACTGCACCCTGTGCACGTCGACACCAGCCCGCTTCAGCTGCTGCTTGGCGCTGGCCCCGGCTTGGGCGGTGTTGACCAGCAGACAAATGCGTTCCCCCCGCTGGAGGTGGCGGATGATTTCACAGAAGACCCAGCGCACCGCCTGCAACTTGCCAGGCCAGTCGTCGCTATGCGGCCACGCGAGCCAGGTAGCGTCATGGGGTTCCCATTCCGCGGGCATGCGAAATCCCAAGTCCCGAGGAGTGGTGTCCTGGGGCCCGGCGTCTTTTGCGCTTGGTGCGCGCTTTGGCCGTCGCGCGACTGCGGGGTGCTGCTTCAAGTCTCGTCCGCCCAGCGCTTGAGCAACCCGGAATACGCGTCGATGCGCCGGTCACGGAAGAATGGCCAAGTCTGTCGCTGGCGTGCGCTGCGCGACAGGTCACAGGCCACGACTAGCACCTCTTCCTGCTCGGATGCCTCCACCAATATCTCACCAGTGGGTGCGCAAACCAACGAATGCCCCCAAAATTCAATCTCGGACCCCCCCTGGCTTTTTTCTACGCCGACTCGATTAACGGCGATAGTGAACACACCGTTTGCGATCGAATGCGCTTGGTGCATGGTTTTCCAGGCCTGCAGTTGGGCGGCCCCATGTTCGGCCTTTTCCTCCGCTAGCCAGCCGATCGCCGTCGGGTAAAACAAGAGTTCAGCGCCCTGCATCGCCGTCGCACGCGCTGCCTCCGGGTACCATTGATCCCAACAGATCAATGGTCCCACCTTCGCCTTGGGGGTATCCACGGCCACGAAGCCCAGATCCCCTGGGGCGAAGTAGTACTTCTCCATGAATTGGGGATCATCGGGGATATGCATCTTGCGATACTTACCGAGCGTCTGTCCGTCGGGTCCCAACACCACCAGGCTGTTGTGGTAGAGCCCCGGGGCACGCTCCTCGAACAGACTCACCAAGACGCTCACTCGGTGGCGACGCGCCACCCCCGCCATCGCTTGCACCGTAGGACCAGTCAGGGGCTCAGCTAGGGCGAAATGCGCTTCGTCTTCCTCCTGGCAGAAATACGGCGATCCGAACAGCTCCTGCAAACACACGATCTCCGCCCCGCGCTCCACGGCCATGTCGATCCCAGCTATCGCTCGCTCGATGTTCTCGCGCTTGTCCGCTGTCGTGGGCTGCTGCACCAATCCCACTTGGACAACGCGCGCGCCGTTGCCTCTGCTCATCGCGGCCGCCGGGTCAATCACGGCGCGAAGATAATCAAAAAACGGGTCTGGTGGGCGACGCTTGTCGCACAGCCGGATGCACGGCCCGACAGTTCCGACAATTCGACAAATGTCGAAAACGGAACAAAACAAGCCGAGTCGGCGTTCGTCCAAACGGGGTTTCCGCCGAACTCCGAGCCAGACTGGGCCCGAAGCGCCACGCCACGGTCGAGTTGCTCGGCCTAGGCTGGCTCCTAAGCACCCCCAAGATTAGATTCGTACAGTGTTGATTGGACCCGTTCGCCGCCTGAATTTCGCTCTGATCGTGGCCCTGGGTGTCGGTCTGGCCGTGCCCGAGCCAGCGCTCGCCCAATTCAACCCTCGAGGACGAACTCGGAAACCCGCGCAACCGAGCAAGCCGGTACAACCTCGGGCTCGAACGCCGCAGGCGCCAGCGCCGGCTCCAGCCCCCGCCCGCGAAAAGCCCAGCGACGAGGCGCTGATCAAGCGCTACTCGGCGATCGTACTCAACCAACCGGGCGCGCAGTTTCCACTCACGCGACTGGCTCAACTGTACCGCGAACGCGATGGCGACTTGGTCAAGCTGCTGAGCGAGTTCGAAGCCCGGGTCGCGAAGGCTGAAGCAGACCCAAACATCAAACCCTACAACGCGCTCGTCGCCCTGGCTGGGATCTACAAGCAGGACAGCCAATATCAAAAAGCGACGGCCACCTATCAGAAGGCCATCGCGGCAGAGCCCAACAATCCGATCGCGCTTTTGGCTCTGGGGTATCTGCATCAAGATCGAGGCGACAAGGCGGCAGCAAAGAGCTTGTTCGACCGTGCCTTGCCACACCTGAAAGCTGGTGCGGACATCGAACAGACGCTGCGCCGACTGATGACCCTCAGTCTCGAGTTGGACGATGTCGACGGCGCACGCAAGTACCACGACCAGCTGGTGAAGCGCGCGAAGGGCTCCTTTTTCGTCCGAGCCGAGTTGGGACGAGAACTGCTCAACCGAGACAAGCTAGAAGCCGCTGAAAAAGAGTTCCGAGAGGTCGTCAAAGCAGCCAGGGGCGATAACCGCGCTCTGGCGCCAGCTCTGCGCGATCTCGGGCGCGCTCTCGCCAAGCAGGACAAGCGCGAAGAGGCGCTGAAGACCTTGCAGCGGGCGCTCAAAGTGACTGCCTCGGAATCCGGACTTCGGCGTGAGATTCTCGACGTCATCGTCGATGTATACAGACAAAGTGAACAACTCCCCGAACTCATCACCCTGTTGGAAAAGGAGGGCGCGCGTGACTTCCAGCGCTTGCGCCTGCTGGGTGGACTCTACGAAGAAACTGGTCGCATCAATGATGCAGTCAAGACCTACCGCTTGGCCCTCAAGCAGAAGTCCAAAGATCTGGAGGTGCGGCTCAAGCTGGTCCAGCTGCTGCAGATCCAAGGACAACTGGACGAAGCCATCAGCGAGTACGAGAACCTGATCAAGGCGGCGCCGCACAACCCGGATTTTGTGTTTCAGTTGGCGGAAGGGTTACTACAACGAGGGGATCGCAAAGGTGCTCTGGAACACCTGACACGACTCGAACGCCGCTCGTCGGGAGATGATCAAACCCTGGCCGCCTTGGTCGACTTCTACGAACGCGTAGGCGAGTCCAAGCGCGCCATGGCGCTACTCGAGCGTCTCGCCAAGAAGGGCTCCGGCGACCACCATCACTTGGTCGAACTCGGCAACCGCTACTATGACGAAGGTGACGTAGAGAAAGCCAAGCGCACCTGGAAACGCATCATGGTCGTCGTCCCGAACCGGGCTCGCGCACTCTCTGCGCTGGGCGAGGTTTATCTCGAACACGACATGCCCGAAGAGGCCTTAAAAGCGCTTGAAGAGGCCTCCAAGCTCGCGCCCAAACAAGTGCGCTACCAAAAAGCGTTGGCACTGGCTCTGGAACGTCTAGGTGCGTCGGAGAGCCAGAGCCGCCGGCACCAACGCTATGAACGCGCGCGACGCATCTGGGAGCAAATCTTGGGCGGCGCCGGAGACGATTACCGACTGGCGCAGGAGGCCCGACAACACATCGTCACGCTCTGGAGTCTATCGGGCACGATGCAAATGCGCGTCGCGCCACTGGAACGCAATTTGGCGAGCACCCCGCCAGACTTGAACTCAGGAAGGCTGCTGGCAGAGATCTTCATGCGCATGCGCCGTTACCCCCAAGCGGAACGCGCACTGCAGCGCGTGGTCGAACACGCCCCGGGAGATGCCCAAAGCCATATCCGCCTAGAACGCGCGCTGGTGCTGCAGCGCAAGCTGTCGGAGGCCATTGATGTGCTCAAGAAACTGGTCAAGATCGAGCCCAAGCGAGCCCGTGAGTACTACCAGCGAATGGCGCAATACGCCGCCGAACTCTACCAGGACGATGACGCCATCCGCTACGCCTCCAAAGCGGTAGAGCTGAGTCCAGATGACGCCCGCGGACACCAGAAGTTGGGCGACATGCACCGCCGCAGGCAGGACACGAAGCGTGCGATCTTGCAGTATCGCAAGGCGATTGCCAAAAATGACCGGCTGTTCCCCGTCTATTTCGATTTGGCCGAGTTGCTGCTTGGTCAGGGCCAGGCCGACGAGGCCGACAAGCTCTTGCGCCGTGTGATGCGAGCGGCAGTCGACGAAGACTTGGTCGCACGCGCGGCCCGTCTCAGTATGCAGATCAACCTGGGCCGAGGTACCCTGGAGTCGCTTGAAAAAGAGCTGCTACCGGTAGCGCTGGCGAACCCACAACGCCCAATCTACCGACGTCTGCTGGTCGAGGTGTACGGCGCGTTGGCGTTTCCTCTGGTTCAAAAAGCCAGGCAACAGCAGGCGGACGCTACTGCGGCTGCCGAAGCCAATGCGCACCTGAAACGCATCGGCGCGCGCGCCGTCAAGCCCTTGTTGGACGCGTTGAGTGACAACCGCGACGCTCAGCAGCGTATCGCGATTGAGTTGTTGACCCACCTCGGCAACAAGAGCGCCAGCGCCGCGCTGTATGCATTCGCCACCGGCGACGCGGACGCCTCGCTGCGTGTCAGAGCCATGATCGCCGCGGGCGCCCCACGGGACCCGGCCATGTTGCCGCGTTTCGAGCAGCTATTGTTCGAAGCAGGACGCCCCCGCATCGACGACGGCGACCCGATCAGTATGGCTGCAGTTTGGGGGTTGTGCCGACTCGATGGAGCACAGGCAACGCGATTGCAGATGAAGTTGCTCGCGTCCGATTCGGAGGTAGCACGCGCCTTGTCTGCGGTGTCGCTGTCGATGGCCAAGGTGTTCGCGGCGCGCAACGAACTGAACGAGACGCTGACGTCCGTCGAGCATGGTCATGCCTCGCGGGCAGCCGCCGCATTCGCGTTGGGGGAACTCGGCGTCAAGGACAGCGCTGATGGCCTCATCCCGCTCAGCCAATCGGGGGATGATCGCGTGCGGGCCGCCGCACTGGTAGCCCTGGCGCGGCTGGGCGTAGGTGACGTTCAAACCAGCATCGCGGATGCGCTGATCAATGGCAGTCCCCGCTTGCGCGAAGCCGCCCTGGGAGCTGCCACAGTACTGGCCACTGGACAATACCGCATGCAGGGTGAGCCACTACTCGTTCCCGAAGGGCGCGTCCGAGTTGACGATGTCCTGCAAAACTTGCACCCGGCGATCGACTCCGCTGACGCCCGAACCAAAGCGCTTGCATTGCTCAAAGACGACTTGGCCAGCGCCAGCGAAGCCGCCATCGTTCACTCTCCCGAGAAGGCTCGTTGGGTAGCGGATGCGTTGTTGGCGCGAGGCGGGAAGCCCGCGTTCGGGGTGCTGACCCAGGATCTAAAGGCCGCCAGCGAGACCAATCGCCAAGCCGCGGAGCGGGCCGCTGATTCGATCGCGCAGCGGGCGGTAGCCCCATTTTCAAGTTTGACAACTCATCCGTCGCCCAAAGTACGCACCACCGCCTTGCGCTTTTTGGCGACTCGCGACGAAGGTGCTGCCCAGCAAGCCGTGCTGACGGCGTTGCATGACTCCGATGCTCAAGTGCAACGAGTCGCGCTGGCGGCACTAGCCAAACGTCCCCGCCTGGACGCTGCACGTCAGCTCGCCGACTTGCTTAGCACCGAACACTCCTGGCCGATCCGCATCTTGGCGGCCGAGACGCTCACGCACTACCGGTCAGTCCAGGGGTTCGCAGGAAGCGCCGAATCGACGAGCGTCCTGCAGCGTCTGGTAGCGCTGTGCCAAAAAGACGAGTACCCGCTGGTGCGAGAAGCCGCTGCCAAGGCGCTCGCCAGGCTCTCGCCCAAAGACGCGCGCCCGATATTGCAGCAATTGGCTGCCCACGACGTCGAACCGCGAGTACAACAGACCGCCAAGCGGCTGCTGACGGAGTTGGCCCAGCGCGGCGCGAGCGATTGAAGCGACCAAAGATTGAGCCTATAACCCGAGCGATGACGTCGCGCGCCGCCCAGTTTTGGTTGCCTCTGGCCGCCGCGATGACCGCCGCGCTCACGGGCTGCAACGACCTGGATCGCTTCGACTCGAGCGACGGTAGCGCGTACTGCGGCAACGTGATCGGCGCGTCGTTCGTGCGCCAAGGGTTTGAGCATCGCCCTCGACTGCAGCTTCGACTGGACGTCGATCAGCTGGGTAGCAAACCGGGAGTGATCACCACCGATGACCAAGCGGACGGTCCATGCAGTCCACTGCCTACGTTTGACGGGGCGCAGTTGCGATCTTCCGCCAAACTCCAGGCCGACCCACTCAGCCTGCTGCGATTCGGTGAGGAGCGGGAGCACAACTTCATCAGCTGGGTCGACTCCAGCTGCGACGGAACGTACCTCGCAGTGATTTCACTACTGCGAGATGACCGCGTCGAGGTGCGCCTGATGCGCAGTGAAGCGGATCCAGACGGAGCCGAACGAGGCCCATTTGGTGTGTTTCAACTGAAACGCTTCGACGACGAGTGCGGTTTCGAGTAAGCCCCCAGCCTCTTTCCACCGAATCCCTCACGCGCCATGCTGATCCTAGGAATCGAAAGCTCCTGTGACGAAACTGCGGCAGCCATCGTCAAGCACGACGGCAGTGTGCTGAGCGACGTCGTGCAAAGCCAAGTCAAACTACACGCCCCCTATGGGGGGGTCGTGCCCGAGCTAGCCTCCCGCGACCACATGCGCAACATCCGCCCGGTGGTGTCTGAAGCCATTACGCGGGCAGGCGTTCAACTGCAAGACGTTGACGGCATTGCCGTGACCTGTCGTCCAGGACTGTCCGGAGCTTTGTTGGTCGGCGTGCAGATGGCCCAGGGCCTGGCCTGGTCCCTGGACAAACCGATCGTTGGGGTCGACCATCTGGTGGGACATTTGCTGGCGGTGTTCCTGAAGCATCCGAACACCCCGCCGCTGGATCCAGCGCCAAGGTTTCCCTTCATCGCCATGTTGGCGTCGGGGGGACACACCGCTCTGTACAAGGTCGACGGGCCAGAGCTGTCGCAAATCTCGGAGCTTGGGGCGACGCGGGATGATGCTGCCGGAGAAGCTTTCGACAAGGTCGCTAAGTTGCTAGGCCTCGGATATCCAGGCGGTCCAGTCGTCGACAAGCTTGCAGCGCAGGGCGATCCGGCGGCGATCCAGCTCTCCAAACCCATGTCACGCAAGGACTCCCTGGAGTTCAGTTTCTCGGGGTTGAAAACTAACGTCGCTCGCTGGGTCGAGCAGCATGGCCGCCCCGGTGATGACCAAACGCTGCGCGACTTGTGCGCAGCATTCCAGCGGCGCGTGGTCGACACCTTGGTGAACAAGGCGCTGCGGGCGGCACGCACTCACGGTCTGGCTCAGATTGTCTTGGGTGGCGGCGTCGCGGCCAATCGCGAACTACGCGAGCGCTCAGTCGAGCTCGCTAAACCGTATGGCGTTCAAGTCGTGATCCCGCCATTTCGGAGCTGCACTGACAATGCCGCCATGATCGCGTACGCTGGAGGCTTTCGACTCGCCGCGGGTGAAAACGAGGCGGGGAAAATTAGCATGAGCACGCGCAGCATCCTTCCTGCGGTGACTCGCAAAGGCAGAGGCCGGCGTCCGCAGGACCGAATCTAACCAGGTTCGTCAAGCCGCGCTCAGACGACAGCCTCAGGGCAGCGACCTACTTCTTCGCGGGAGAGTTGATGAAAAACTCGATGAAGTCGTTTCGCAAGCGCACCTTGTAGCCTGGGATATCTTTGCGAAAGCGAAACACGACCTTGCCGCCCGCGGGAGTGTTCTTGACGCGGACATCGCTAATCCGATCATCTCGATTGGCGATGTGGGAGCCATGTTCCTTGATTTGACGACCAGGGATCAAAACACTGAAGCCGTTCGGTGTCTTCTCCCCCTGCAGGGCTTCACCTGGCGCATCCAGGCGGAGGCGATGAATGACTGGCAGGTGCATTCGCCCCACCTGCCACTGAGTCTTGCCTTCCGCGGTACTGGCGGGCGCTGGTTTATCTCGGAAGCTCTGGTCTTTCGCGAGACTGTACTCGTCAATGCCCGAACTAGGTGGGGGTGTCAGCGGAGCAGGCTCTGCCGTAGCCATCGCGGTCTTGCCGAACATGGGCACCTGGGCGACGATACCTCCAGTCTCGACTTCCTGCTGCTCCTCCGTGTCGAGCGCGGCCGGCTGGGGGAACTCCCCCGGCGCCAGAGCCGCCGGCTGCTCTAAGCCTGGGGGCATAGCGGGCGGCGCGTCGGCAGCTGCCGGTGGTGCCGTGGCCGCCACTATCGCCTCGGCTGGCGGGAGATCTTCGACGGACACGGGGGCCGACGACTTGGCCGACTGCTTGTCGCTGGCGGATAGCACATAGGCGCCACTGCCAAATACGACCAGCGCGGCGGCCACCGCGAGCCACACCTTGGGATTACGTCCGGCGGTTACCTCTGGAGCGCGTGAACCATGCTGCGGCCGCAACTTGCGGTTGCTGTCTCGACCCGCGCCTCGTGTCCCCACAGCGGCTGCCGTGCGCGACGTTGGCGAGGACGTGCGACGCTTGGGCTTACTGCCTTTGCTGCCGCCGCGTTTTGCGCCCTGGGCGATCAACGAGTTGATACCGTTGGCGACGCCCTCGCTCAGCAGCCGGGCCTTGCCGCTGGTTCGGCTGATGGCGCTGCTAGCAGCGGCGACGAATCCTTCGACCCGCTGCTTGAACTCTTCTTCGGCTTGCTCGAGCTCTTCGTCGTCTTCGAACACGTCGGGAGGCTCTGCGGAGTAGTCGTCGACCTCATCATCCTGTTCATCGACCAGTGGTGGCCGATGCGAGGCATCCAGTGAGCGACTATACGTGACCTCCGATTCGCCCCGGTCCACCACGCTCGGTTCAGGCGTGGCTTCTTGCCCTTCATACCGAAGTGAAACCACGAGCTGGGGAACCTGACTTTGCGGATCGACGGTCACACTGACTGAGTCAATTTCCGCACCTCGACGTTCGCCGCCATCCACTTGCTCCAGTTCGAGCGCTCGTCCGACCTTCAAGAACTCCAATTGCGAGCCGACGTGAACGCGACGCGTACTGCCACGGAAAACCCTGGCCTTCATCGGGGCGCCCAATCCGCCGATGTGTAGCTTCACGGCCGCGCCAGGCTCCACCTCGAAGCGCTCGCCATCATCCTCAGGCGGCGCGACGCCCTGTGGCTTCGCTGAGTTCGGAGCGCAAAGCTGCTTGAGTACGCCCACGCTGTTCGTGTCCAACGCGGTGAACTTGATGCCGAAGTCCCCACCGTTGTCGCGCTCGCGGCGCCAAGCGACCTCACCTTCGACCACGACCTCCTTGCCATCGTGGTCAAAACGCAACACTAGCGGAGCGTTGATATCGGGCAGGTAGTCGGTGCGCACATGCATGCCGCGCCCGCTCACCTCGATGGACTCGGCTTCAAAAGCCGGCACTCCGGGCGCACGCCCGCAGATCTCAACTAGTGTGGTCAAGCCGACGCGTC
>JBNLEN010000047.1:11842-39440 GCA_050304975.1 Polyangiaceae bacterium | reverse complement strand
GCGCCGCCCATCTGGGCGTCGTCATTGCCTGTCCCTGCAGAACCCGGCTGATCTGGATTGTCGGGACCGCTACCGCCTTGCCCGTCATTACCCATGCCGCCGGAGCTATCCGGATCTTGGGGCATTTGCATATCGGGCGTCATCGCCATGTTGCTGCTTGAGCTGTCACCGCAGCCGGACAGTGACACGAAGCAGAGGAGCGTGAGTAAGCTGAGCTGTTGGCTTGTCGGCGTCATCATGAAAACCCGTACTCCAGATGAAGCCCTTGGTTAGCTTTTGTGGTTCGTATGATGGCCCCGCACATCGTTGGTTTTCCTAAACTGGTAACTTTCGCCGCTCCGTCGCATTCACGCTGGCGAGCCGTGTTCTGATGCCTTTGAGGTGCGCATTTTTCCGCGTTTTCGCGGGGGTGGCGTTTGTGACACCGTGAGCCGAGTGATCCCTGGGAACGGACGCTTCGTCTCACAATGTGCGACGTGTTAGCTGTGAGAGTCCCCGTCGGCGTTCACTAGATAGCGCACAATCAGGTCAGTCAGTTCCTCCAGCATGGCGTCATCATCCACGCCGGGCGGAGCTTCCAAAAGCCGGGCCAGCATGCAAGCGCGCACCGAATGGAAGATCACGAACGCCGCCACATCCACCCGCGGTCTGCGCAGCGACACGTTGGCCAACGTGAGAAACCCACGGATCGTATCCACCATACGAAGATCAAAGGCTTGTACTCTGTCGGTGGGCGTCACTCGGAGACCCTCCAAGACCAGTAATCGATGCAGCGCTGGAGAGACGGCGTAAAGCTCCAGCAGCCCTTCGATCACACTGCGTGCGATCGCCCTCGGGTCACTGCGCCCCTCCACCAATACGCGTTGCATCATCTGCATCGCGCGTTCGAACTCTCGGTCTTGCAGTGCGTTGAGTATCTCATCGCGGTTTCCGAAGTATTGGTAGAGCGTGCCTACGCTGACTCCCGCGACTTCTGCGATGCGAGTGGTGGTTGCCGCCTCAAAACCCTCCTGATCCAAAACCCGAATCATGCCGTCCAAAATGGCGCTGACGGTAGCCTTCGCACGCGATTGTTGTGGGGGTTTTCGGCTGGTTTTGCTGCTGCGGCGTTTGCTCATGAAAACCTGAAAGCTATGCGAATAGTCAAACCTGGGGCTTCGCGCGAAGATCCAATTCCTGATGACAACGAGTTGGAGGCTACATGAAACCGCGTTTCGCTGCAGATTATCGACTGCTTTTTTGGATGTTTGTTTTGCTGCCGCTGGTGCCCATCGTAGCGCTACTCAAACCAAGTATCTCACCTTGGCTACTGTGCGTGGGGTTGTATTTTGCGTATTGCGTCGGCATCGCTAGCCACTGTCACAATCATTGCCCCGTGTTCAAGTCGCGTCGTGCCAACCGACTTTACTCGGTGTGGCTTTCGATCTTCTACGGCGCGCCCGCCTTTGCCTGGATCCCGACGCACAACCAGAATCATCACAAGTACACCAATGGCCCAGGGGATCTGACCCAGACTAGTCGCTACGCGCGGCGCGATTCACTATGGGTGGCACTCACGTATCCGCTGGCATCGAGCATCTATCAACTGCCCAGCCTGAGGGCTTACTTGGCGGCGGCTCGGCATCAGCGCCCACGAGAGTTTCGTTCCATGTTGACGCAAATTGCGGCTATCTTCTTGGTGCACGGTGGCTATCTAGCGCTAGCTGTCCAGCTGCACGGTTGGCGCTGGGGGCTAGTTGCGTTCGCCTGCGGCATGGGCATCCCGACGGCATTCGCTAGTTGGTCGATGATGTTCACCAACTACGTGCAGCATGTTGGGTGTAACGCAGACTCCGAACACGATCACTCGAGAAACTTTGTCAGCCCGCTGCTCAACTGGTTCGTCTTTGACGCGGGCTTTCACACCGTGCATCATGAACATCCTGGGACTCACTGGAGCGAATATCGTGCGTTGCACGATTGCCGCAGCGCTGCCATTAGCCCAGAGCTGAATCAGCACAGCATTTTCGGCTACTGCTGGGATACCTATGTGAAAGGCGCGTTCGCGGCCGGGCGCAGGCCACTGTCGGCATAGCCACTGAGCTATCGAAGTGCTCACCAATCTGGGCGGGGTGGGAAGAGAAGGCTCGGCAGGCGCGTAAACTCTAAACCATGGTCCGAACTTCCGTCCCGAGCTGGCTGCTTGGCTCGTGCGTGGTTGCGGCCATGGGCTGTGCGCAGCCTGGCACCAGCAAGCGCCAGCCTTCGCCAATCGAGGCCCCTTCGGGCCCGCAGGTGGAAGTGTCTCTCCCTGCGGAAGATGCGCCGCCTGGCGCTGAGCCCAGCGCGGACGTCGCTCCGTCGGCGAGTGCATCGGGCTCCACTCCAGACCCGCAAGCCCAGAGGCTCTTGCAGTCCAAACAGGGAGCCTTGGACGCCGTAGTAGCGTGCCTGCCGCAGCTACCTCCCGGTTGGCAACTCGCACCGGACTACGTGAAACTGAAGCCGAACCCTTGGATCGCGCGCGGGTACGTCTCTAGCTTGATCCGGTGCCGCGATGCGGTCAGCGTGAGCATCGCCAGGCTGAAGGTCGTGGGTGACCCTGAAGACTACCGGCGAGAGCTTATCCGCATCCACGAATGTCCTTCGCCCGTCTACGACCCGGGACAATTTTCACCACCAGATCGGCTGATGGCGCCCTTGAAGGGACATTCCAAGGAGGGGGATGCGGTAAGGGCTCATTTGCTCAGCGATGGGGTGCACTTTGAGTGGTGGCTATCGGGCAAGTATGTGTTTGAGATGCAGGCGGGGTTTGACGGCCCGGACGGCGCGTCGCGAGAGAAGCGGGACTGGTTTGCGAAATGGGCACGCGAGGCGCGCGACCAACTCCAGGACTGTGGGGCAACCTTGCACCCCAAATGAAGTTTCCCTGAGGAGCCGCGCGTGTGTTAACGCACCTTGCCGTGTCGGTATGGATACGGGTCTTCAGCTTGCTCGCGTTGGCGCTGGTGTTTCACCAACCGCTGGCCCACGCATATGATCTGGCGCTCAGCTCTCCTTGCACGAGCGAGGTGGCTTTTCGTCAAGCGGTTGAGCAACATTTGATCGTCACAGAACTCAGCCCGCCGTCTGCGGCGTACGAGGTAAGTGTCGAATTCAGCGCGGATGAGAGCTCCGCAGGGCAGTACGCAGGTGTTGTGCGTCGCTCTAGGCCGTTGAACGAGCCCTTCGTGCGTCACATCCACGGGCCAGCTTGCGCCAGCGTTGCCGAAGCGTTGGCCATCGTGGTGGCGGTGGCTGAAAACGAGCGCGACGCAGAGGCCAGGTCCGCCGAAGTGGAAGTTCCAAAGCAAGAGCCCCAGCAACCGCCAGCGGCGGACCTTGGGCCGCGCCGTCAAGAGTTTTCACCAACTGAGAGCGCCTCGATCGCTTTTAGTGGCGGGGCGGACTTGAACAATATGCTTGGGAGTTGGGGGACTGCGCCGACTCTTGGTTTGGAATTCCGGCGCCCGGGCGCTCAATGGTTCGCCGGTGCTGGTTTGAGTGTTCGTCAGCTGTTGCCATTCGGGAGCGTGCAACGCGAGGCTACTGACATAGACTTCAGCATCGGATCGGCTTGTCTGGCGCTGACGCCGTTGCAGTTGCAGGCGGGGCGGCGGCTGGTGGTCACGTCAGAGCTGCACATGGAGGCTGGGCAAATCAACGCGAGCGCGCCCGAGCTCAGTTTGTCGTCCGAAACTTCAGAGCTTTGGCTGGCAGCCGGTGGGGCTGTCGGCGGGGAGCTCAAGTGGGGAGGCACGACGTTCCGGTTGATGGGCGGGTTGAGTTGGCCCCTTCGCCGCCAGCTGTTCTTCGTTGGGGCCGGGCCGTCGCGGCTGCTGGTGCACCAGATCTCTGGAGCTCATCCGTTCGTCCGCCTGGCCGCCGCCGTTGACCTGATCAAATTGTGATTTGTGCGCCCCGGATGATCCAGATCGGCGGCCAGCGCACATGACTGAGATGTGGAGGAACGCGCTGTGGCTTTGAATGCTTTGGCTCCGGCGCGCGACGGAAGCGCGCCGCCGCGTCTACAACCCCCAGAAGTACAGCTTCAGCAACTGGTTGAGGAGCACTTTCAGTACGTTTGGCGGCTGCTGAGGCGTCTCGGTGTGGAGGCAGCGACCGCAGATGACGAAGCTCAACGAGTGTTCTTGGTGGCCAACGCAAAGCTGCACCACGTGGTGCCAAAGAAAGAAAAGGCGTTCCTGACTTCCATTGCGCTTCGCATCGCATCCAACGCTCGCCGTGCGACTCAGCGCAAACAGCAGCGAGAAACCGAGTTCGCCTTGCGGGAAGCCGCGGAGGCAGCAACCCCGGACGAGTTGGTCGAGCGCAAGCGGATGCGCGAGATCCTGGACGAGATCTTGGGCCAGCTCTCGGACCAGCAGCGTGTGGTGTTCGTACTTTCAGAGCTGGAGGGGATGACGCGTCGCGAAGTGGCGACGGTGTTGGACATACCAACGGGTACGGTAGCGTCGCGTCTGCGCCTGGCACAGCAGCGGTTTGCGGTCTTGGCCGAACAGTGGCGTCAACACCTGGAGCCAGTGGAGTCATGAATAGCGAAGAGTTTGTAGCGCGCTTGCTCGACAGCGCTCGCGATGACGCACCCTCAGCTGAATGCGCTGCTCGCGTGAAACGTCGTTTTGGAGTGGGTATCGGCGTTGCGGCCGTAGCGGGTGCAACGAAAGCAGCTGCTGCCACGACCTCGGCTATCGCCAGCTCCGTTGAGGCGGCGGGCAGCGCGTCCAGCGCTGCGGTGACGGCAGGCTCAGTCGGACTTTCTGCGGCGCCGGCAAGTGGGGTGGCGAAACTCTGGCTCGGTGCGCTGACTGCCGGACAGCTGACGGCCGCTCTGGCGACTGGGGTCGGAGCTGGTGCGGTGGGGATTGCCGCGGTTGAGGCGACCGAAGTGATGTCGTCAGTGCGAAGAATTGACGATAGACCCACCGTGGTTGGAGCAGTCGAGGGCCGACCACCTGCGAATGCTGGCGTGCGTTCTGAGCACTCGGCTCAAACGCCTGCCGACAGCACCGATTTCAGGCGGCAAGATCACGATCTCGACGTCCGCGCAGAGGTCAAGGACCCGGGCGAGCCTGAAAGCAAGGGTTCCGCAGCGGGACCCAGCCGCACGCTGTCGCCGAAGTTGAAGCCCCGAGCTCTGGGCACACCTCCGAAAACGGAACCAAAAGAGCCAATGTCAATCGTGGCGCCGTCAATCGCGTCCGTGACCGAAGCCAGTGACGGGCCGGATGCCCCTGAGGATGGGTTAGCGCAAGAGGTGCTCTGGCTCGACAGGATCAGCCATACACTGAAGAGTGGACGGCCAGAATTGGCTCTCCGCCTAGTGCGACAGTACCGGGTTATCTACCCGGCAGGGCGGCTATCACACGAAGCTTCAGCATTCGAACGTCGAGCCCGTGAGCTGGTGAAAAATTCACGCGGCGAATTTTCTGGACAGTGATCCAAGGTTCTCGAGAGCGGACATAGCGACTTGTAGATGGCGGAGTCGAACTCGAACTGGTGTGTCTTGGCTTCAGCGCTTGCGCCTTCGGTGCTGCTCGCCCTGGCTTGCGGACCCCAAGAACATCATCTCGGTTCGCACTTGGGCCCCTGCTTGAACGATCACGACTTGAAGGTTCCGTTCACAGATACGGCTTCGGACGCGGATAGCACTGGTAACACGGTTCGCTGGAGCACCCACGCTTGTGTGCCTGTTCAAGTGCGTGCGGGCGATACCCATTTGGTACCACTCATTCGTGAGGCCTTGGCAGAGTATGAGCAACTGAAGTGCAGTGAGCTTTGCTTGATCGACGAACTGGACACGCCAATCATCAACTTTGATCCGAGCGCGCTGGAGCGGCGTATCATCTTTCATTCGCTGGGGGAGTCTACCCTGCCCGACGACAAGCAGACCCTGGCGACAGTCACGTTTTCTGTCAAGTCAGGGGAACTTCTGTCTGCCGAGGTGCGAGTTGATCAGGTATCCGCCAGCGCTTTGAAACCCGGAGCCATCTTGCATGCGTTCGGGGAGACCTTGGGTTTGAGCCATCCGATGGACGAAGCGCTTCCCAGCATGATGCAGAAGTCTGATGCCGCCGGGGCAAGCGCCAGCATGACCGAGGCCGATGTGCAATCACTCTGTGCCATGTACGGCAGCCCAGGATTGTGCGGCGCGGAGGCCGACGGAGCAAACGCACGGACAGATTGATCGGGGGATTGATGGACAGTGTCTCACACTTTTAGGAAGTCTGTGCGTGAGTGAATTGCCCCGTTCACTCATGCACAAAGCTGGCGAATTCTCGAGGGCTCTTGCCGACGGCGTGCTGAAAGTCGCGGGTCAAATGCGCCTGATCTGAGTATCCAAGCTCCGCGGCTAAGCCGGCGAGCGAATGTACCTGTCCGAGCTCGAGCCTCTGGGCCACCTCTTGAAGCCGGTAGCGTCGAATCACCCACTTGGGACTCGCGCCAACGTAGTCGCGAAACAGTCGCTGCAGTGTGCGCAGTTGGAGGTTGGAGACGGTCGTCAATTGTTCGACGCTGGTCAGTTCGGGGTCTCGGGCGACATGCTGAACTAACTCCACCGCCAGGGAGCTGCGACCCGGGTTGACGTGTGAGCGCCTGCGCCTCAGCCAGTCGCTCGCGCCAGCGGCTGCTTCCTCGTCGGATGCTGCGCCAAGCGCCAACTTGAGTGTGCTCGCTTCACTCCCCAGAACTACTTCGAGCGGCAACATGCGGTTGGTCAGTGACTCCGCGGGTTGGTCGGCAAACGCGCGTAGGGCTCCAGGACGTAGCTTGACGCCGCGGACCCAACCTCGCCCGCTCAGCGTCCTCTGCCAAAGTTGAGTCCACACGCCGACGACTCGGTCTTCTGAGAGATCGCCGCCTTCCACCACGAAATGCACACTCGGATCGCTCAGCAACTCTGTTGTGTGAGGTTCGGACTCCAGGTCCCAGCGGCCCGTCCAGTACTTTTCGACCACATCCGCGAGATCAGCCGGGGGCTGGATGCGTACGACGTCAACCCGGCTTCCGCTACTGCGACGGGAAACCAGTCCTCGGGCGCGCTGCGACACCACGCGACCAGAATGCGCCAGGTGTCGCTTTTGTTCAAGCCGCGGAGGGAGCGCTCGTTTAGAAAGCCAGCATGAAAGACGAAATCGTACGGAAGAACGTCGCAGAAATCCCAGCGTACAGCGGTCCACACGCGATCCCCGGCATCCGGTTTAGGGCGGCTCGTCAACACCTGGGAGTTTCGTCCTGGGGCATGAACGTGCTCGAGTTCGACGCTGACTGTGATGGGCACCCCGAGCACGATCACCAAGAGGATGGTCAAGAGGAAGTCTACGTCGTGCTGGATGGCAGTGTGGTGCTATTGACGCCAGGAGCGGAGCAGGTGCTTGAGCGCGGAGATATGGTACGCGTTGCCCCCGGGGTGAAACGCCAGCTGGTCACGCGCAACAGCGGCGCTACGGTGCTAGCACTAGGGGCGACCCCGGGAAGTGTCTACAAGTCGAACTTGTAGGAGCCATTCGGGCTCGAACGTGGTGGCCCTCAGTAGGCGTTCTTGCCGGTGAGACTTAGCGCCGTCTTCAAGATGATCTCGATATCCCAGCTAAGGCTCCAGTTCTCGATGTAGTGCAAGTCATACTCGACGCGCTTCTGCATCTTGTCGACTGTTTCGGTCTCGCCGCGCCAGCCATTGACCTGTGCCCAGCCAGTGATTCCCGGCTTCACTTTGTGGCGCAACATGTAGCGATGCACCAGGCCGCGATATTGCTCGTTGTGAACGGACGCGTGAGGACGCGGCCCGACGATTGACATGTCGCCTTTGATGACGTTCCAGAATTGGGGGAGTTCGTCCAAAGATGTGCGGCGCAAGAACGCTCCTAGGCGGGTGACTCTGCGGTCGTTGCGCCTGGCCTGGACGACCAGGTTGCCGTCTTCAGTGGCGGTCATGCTACGGAATTTGTAGACCTTGAATGGCTTGCCGTTGAGGCCGCAGCGGGTCTGCGCGAAGAAGACGGGCCCCTTGGAGTCCAGCTTCACGAGTAGTGCGATCAGACCCATGATGGGTGCTATCAGCGTCAAGATGAGGCTGCCCAGCACCAAGTCTTCGAGCCGCTTTAGGTAGCCACCGAGGCCGTCAAACGGCGTGTCGAAGATGCTGACGGTTGGTAGGCCCGCTACTTGTCCGAAGCGCCCATGTAGCATCTCAAACGAAGAGAAATCCGCTACCAGATGTACGGTTGCGGTCGTGTCTGCCAAGCGACTGACGATTTCGCTGATGCGAGTCTCTGCCTTGAACGGCAGCGTGATGTACAGCACGTCCAAGCGGCCACTGCGCGCGTCCGCTACGGCTCGGTCCAGGTCGCCCAAGAGCTTGGCGCCTCCGAGATCTTGCCGAATACGTTCAGGGGCACGGTCATCGTAGACGCCACTGACGCGAATGCCGAACTCGGGCCGCAGGCGCAGCTCTTTGACGAGGCGATAAGCTGCAGGAGTGGCTCCGGCGATGGCCGCGACGCGTGAATTCCGTCCTTGGACGCGCGCACCCCGAACCAGGGTGCGGATCATGATCTTGAATGTCGCTAGGGCGGTGGGCGTCAGGACCAGCCACCACATGAAACTTAGCGTGCGGGTTTGGTCGGTGCTGTCGAATGCAAGCAGGAGCAGTATCGCCAACGCGGGGACGATCAGGAACCAACTCCAAACGGTCTGGGCGACCTCATCGCGCAAGCGTGCGGTGCGCCACGAGCCATAAACTCCATTGATCTCCGCCACGAATTGGAAGCCAAGGACTGCCGCACCCACCAGCAACAGTTGTGATGACTGCCACTCGACCAGCATGCGTCGCGCGACCAAGTAGTGCACTGCCACAATCAGTGCAGCGTCGAGCGTTCGCTGCAGAAGCCACAAGGCGGTGGCGTGAGGCCGAAGGAAACCGGAATGTCTGTGATCCTGCGTCACGAGGGTTCTCCTTTTCAACGGTGAGCAGAACGCTCACTGCGGCACTACGTGTGCGGAGGGCCCCCACATAACAGTGGTGTGTCACGGCGCCAATGCCCAAGCGTTTAAGCGGTTAGCTTTGACCGCAAATGGATCGGTGGCGGCCATGACCGTACCAATATGAACCGTCATGCTGAAAGCCGCGCACCCCTCTGGTGTCGCCGCCCTCTCGGAGGCCTATCCGGCGTGACGTTTGCTTATGCGGTGACGAACTCCGCTTTGGGGAACCGGGCTGGCGGGCTCCGCGTCGAGCGCTGCTGGGGGACGGTAGCTTGGACGTTCCCCGCTTTTATCTGGCCGGTCTTGTGCATCCAGCAGATCGTCCAAACGTGAGGTGTCTCCGTCAGCTACCTCCGCGAGAGCTTCGCGAAACGCATGCTCGAGCGTCGTCCCAGCGTCGATGGTGCGCTCCCAGTGAGCCAAGACGTCTTCTAGTACTGCACGTCTGAGCTGCTGTGCTCGCCCGGCCACGAAGACACGTAGCAAGCGCTCCATGCGGAGGTACCGCCGCGCAGACACGGAGCCGTGGTAGCTGACCAGGTTACGAAGCAATGAATACAAGTACTTGTCGAGGAATTCTGGCCAGGGGTCTTTGCGGGGGATCATAGGTATTCCAAGCTTTGACGGGAGGCTCACACTCAACAGTGCCTTCGGTTGGCGCATTCTTTTCACATATTCGCCGCGCGTATGGGTGTTTCCTAGCAGCTCTTCGTCAGAACTCGGAATTTTCCGCGATTTGGTGAATTGTGGGCGGTTGCGACACACTTGGGGTGGGCACCTCAGGGCACGCAGCCGTTCTCCCAGAGCTCCAGTGGGTCGGAGTCGCCCCAATTGGCGCCGACGATGTCGCTATCCCCGTCGCCGCCGATGTCCCCGACTTTGCTGTAGTGGGAGCCGCTCGTTGCTAGCACCTGCTCTTCGAACGAGGGGGGCTGGCTACCGTCCGAGAGCCAGACGCTCACGTTTGCGTCGCCGCTGACGTCATGTCGGAGCGAAGTGTGCAGATCCAAGTGTCCATCGTTGTTGAAGTCGGCAACGGCCAGGCCGTGCATGCGACTGACGTTCTCTCGCAGCGTGTGCGCCGTCCAGGTGCCAGTTGGATCGGGTGATGAAAACCAAGCCAGCTCGGCGGTCCCAGCGCCCTGAGGGCAGACGACGATGTCATGACGTCCGTCCCCGTCGAGGTCCGCCACTTGGATCAGCATCTGGTCGCTCTGACCCGTTGAGTAGGCATGAGCAGTCCAAGTCTCTCCTGTGCCGTCATTCTCGTACCAATAGTGCTGCACCACGATGTCCAAGTCCTCGTCATGGTCCACGTCCCCAAGGCCCAGGCCCTCTGCACTCCGCTCGTCTTCGTTGACTGCGATGCCCTCACTCCAACCTGAGTCAAGCTGCAGAAAGGCAAGAGCTGGCAAGTCATTTTCTTTTTCATAGCGGATGACCACGTCCAACCGTTTATCGCCATTCAGGTCGCCAACTTCCAGATCATGAACATTGGTGCCGTCGCTCCCAATCCGGTGCTCAACCCAATCAGGTGATCTCGGATCGGCATCCGGTGCTGGATTTTCGTACCAGTTTACGCTCTGCGCGTTACCCGCGATCAGGTCGGTGTCGCCATCGCCATCGACGTCGGCCAGCTGCATATTCTCTGACCAGGTTCCGCTCGCTCGAATCGAGTGCTTGTCCCAATCAGGATACTCATACCAGTGCAGCCCCATGCCAGCGGCGCTTCCTAGAAACACATCCGGCAAGCCGTCGCCAGAGAGGTCACCAATAGCTTTGCCATAGCGTTTGTCCCCGTCGCTTGCGGGCTCGAGGACTATGCGGCTGAAGGAAAGCTCAGCCCCTGCGCACTCCGGCGCCGGCGTGGTGCCTGCGTCGCCTTTTTTCGGTCCAGGCTCGTCTGCGTCGACCATATCGTCATCGTCAGAATCTTCAGCTATCGAGCCAGCATCATCTTCGTCGTCGGCCTCATCGGAGTTGTCATCGTCATCGTCATCCGATTCGCCCGCTGAATCCGGTGTTTGCTCCGCCGTATTTCCACCATCGAACCCGGCGTCCGCCACAACCTCGGCTGAGTTGTCGGTGTCACACCCGGCCAACGATACTAACCATAGGGTGCGCCAAATCCTCATCCGCTGGATGATGCATGGCGCGTAAGGTTCCGGCAACAAGCGTCCCGGCATTCGAATTTGGTTCTTAATCGGTAAGTCCGCTGTCAGCGGACCTGTGTTCTTGCCTGCGATCTGCATAGGACATTCTCTTGGCCAAGTAATTCGTTTGGTTCAGTTGGCACCACTAGGTGGCGTCCAAGTCGTTGGGATCGCTGGTAATGCCTAGCTGACGCGCTGCGCAAATTTGATCCGGCTCGGCAGGTGTTCAGCTTTGTCAGCATCTTCATGTGAACGGACTGTGACGAGAATGTGTCGTTGCTTGGTTCGTTGTTGGGTGGGTTCGGTTGTTAAGGTTGTGCGGCTAGTGTGGTAGATGCGATGGTTGGTACGGCATGAGATACGTTCGGGTGGATGGGTTTTTAGGATTTCTCACTGGGTCGGGGCGAGTGCGCGTTGCGCTGCTCGGAGCGCTGATGATGTGTGTGCTGTTGCTGGCGACAATCCCAGGAGGCACGCAGGAAGATGACGGCGAGCCGTCGCCAGTAGTCAACGGTTTCACCACTTGGACGTTCCTTTCGACTGACAACGGTGATCTGGAGCTTCCGACCGGTCCCGGTTCGGAGCAAACGGCCACACTCATCTTGGATATCGATGGTGACGGTCTCAACGACTTTGTGATCGCGGATCGGGACTTGTCCCCGTCACTCGTCTGGTATCGACGCGAAGTTGGCGGCTGGTCCAAGTTTCTCATCGAGAGCGACTTGCTGCCGATCGAAGCTGGGGGGACTTACTTTGATATCGACCAGGATGGTGATCCTGACATTGTCGAGGGTGGCGACTCACGCTCTGACGAGATGTGGTGGTGGGAAAACCCGGCGCCCAACTTCGACGTTTCTACACCCTGGATTCGTCGAACCATCAAAGTGGGCGGGTTGAAGCAACATCATGACTGCATTTTTGGCGACTTCGACGCCGATGGACAGAGCGAGTTCGTGTTTTGGAGCGGCAACTCGACTGAGCCGACGCTGAATCTGGCGGAGATCCCAGCGGACCCGTATCAGGACGTCCCGTGGCCGTTCGTTCCGTTTTACACCACCACCGGTCTGGCCGAGGGGATCGCTGTTGCCGATATCGACGGGGACGGAGCCGATGACCTGGTCGCCGGGGGCTATTGGTTCAAGTATGCCGGGGGATCTACGTTCACACCCAACGTGATCGATTCGTCGCAGCCTTATTCACGCGCTGCGGTGGGTCAACTCATCCCTGGAGGCTGGCCAGAAGTGGTGCTGGTGATAGGGGACAGTAAGCCTTCCGCGAGCATTGATGGCAAAGGGCCACTCAAGTGGTACGAGTGGAATGGGCTGAGCTGGGACGCTCACGAGTTGTTGCCGTTTGACACGGATCACGGCCACAGTTTGGAGGTCGTGGACCTGAATGGGGATGGGCATCTCGATATCTTCAACGCGGAGATGCACCTTCTGGGTAACGACGATGCTGCAATGCGAGTGTTTTACGGCGATAGCTACGGCAACTTCGTGCTGGACGAGTTCGAAAATGGATTCGATAACCACGAATCGAAGGTCGGGGATCTCGATGGCGATGGTGACCTCGACATTTTGGGTAAGCCTTTTGCCGACTCTCCCGGCATTCACATCTGGTTGAACGAGGGAGCGCCGCTTGGAGTACTGCCCCTCGATAGGTGGGAGCGTCACTCGGTGGATTCGTCACAGCCATGGCTCGCGGTGTTCGCGCTGCCAGGTGATCTAGACGGTGATGGGCTGACGGACATCGCTTCCGGCGGGTGGTGGTATCGCAACACTGGTGACTACTCGACCTGGGAACGCACTCCGATCGGTTCGCCGTTGCACAATGTGGCGCTGCTCTACGACTTCGACACCGATGGGGATTTGGACATCCTAGGTACGTCGGGTCTGACTCAAGCGCCAGAACACCCGGGCCCCCCCGATTTGTACTGGGCGCTGAATGATGGCGACGGTAACTTTACGGTGCTTTCCAACGTCACTCCGGGTGTTAGCAGCGATCCAGATTCAGCCTTTGTTCAGGGGATCTTTCCCGCGCGATTCACTGACCCGAACGGGCCGTTGCAGATCGCGCTCTCCTGGAACTTCGGTGAATTTGGAACCTCCGGTATCGATCTACTGACGTTGCCGGGTGATCCCATCAACGAGACTTGGCCGCTGGAAACGATCAACAGTTTCTCCGAAGGAGAAGAGCTGGACGCGGCAGATTTGGATGGTGACGGGGACTTGGATTTGTTCCAAGGCAGCGGCTGGCTGCGCAATGATGGCGGCTCCTGGACGCGGATTACGGTTACCGATTTGATCGGAAATAACGCCCCCTATGACGACGCCGATCGCGTCAGCCTCGCGGACATCGACGGCGATGGAGACCTCGACGCAGTGATAGGTCTTTTATTCGAGACCGCGTCGGAGCCCGTGGACCTGGTCTGGTTGGAGCACCCCGCGGATCCGGAAGGAGAATGGCCGCTCCATGTAGTGGCAGGCGGAATTTGGGGCGGGTTCAGCCTGTCGGTGGATGACATGGACAACGACGGCGACCAAGACATCGTCGTGGGTGAACACGTCGGGCTCACGCGATTGCTGATATTCGAAAATGGTGGAGATGGCTTTACTTGGACTCAGCATGTTGCTGACTCTGGAGGCTCGGGAATCGATCACCATGATGGTGCGCTCACCGTCGACTTCGATCAAGACGGGGATTTGGACGTTGTTTCTCTCGGTTGGCACAACCAAAAGGTTTGGCTATTTGAAAATCACGCCGTCGAGCCTCGGGTGGGCGGTGTCCCTGGCACGCCGACAGATCTGACTGCCAGCGCTTTCTCTTCGGCGCAAGTCGACTTGCAGTGGAAGCGGGGAGCGGGGTCCGGAGGACTACTGACGTACGACATCTACCGGGATGGGGAGTATTTGGACACCACCTCCTTCCTGCACTACTCGGATTTTACGACTGAGGAGCTGACTACCTATGAATACAGCGTGGTGGCTCTCAGCGCGCTCAACATTTCCTCGCAGCCGTCTCCGCCTGCATCAGTAGTGACGCCTGCGTACGACCCACTGCCTCCTTCGGCTCCGGTTGCACTGTCTGCTGCCGCTCCCACCCCCGGGAGAGTTGAGCTGAGCTGGGAAGCGGCCTCGGATAACGTGGCAGTCGTGGGTTACGAGGTTGAGGAAAGTGGTCAGTTCGTAAAGGCCGTTCCCGGATTGAGCGCGTCGGTGTCACCGCTAACTCCAGGCACGAGCTATTCCTTTGAGGTGTTCGCAGTCGATGCTCAAGGCAACCGTTCGGTTCCGGCGCAGGTGGACATCAGCACTCCCCCGGTGGTCACAGGTCTGTGGGGCGCATGGGGCTTTGAGGAAGTGTCTGGAGCGGACTGCTTTGACTCCTCCGGCAACGAAAACGATGGTCTGCTGGAAAACAACGCTGGGCGCAGTCAAAACGGCTACTTTGGCGCGGCGCTCGATGTGTCTGGCAATCCAGGCCACGTCAATCTGGGACCGTTGGACATCTTCAGCGATGGGCTCACGATCATGGCTTGGTTCAACGGCGACGACTTTGCGACGTATGACGCTCGAATCATTTCGAAAGCGACCGGGACGGCTGAGCAGGACCACTTTTGGATGCTGAGCACGATGAAGGTCGGCAGTGCTCGCACACTGCGCTTTCGGCTTCGCACGGAGCCAGGTGGCACGGATACATTGGTCGCCGACACCGGCACGCTGTCTACGGGTACGTGGCACCATGTGGCGGCCACCTACGACGGTGCGAGTATGCGCCTCTACCTGGATGGACAGTTGGTTGGCTCTCAAAGCAAGACCGGGCCCGTCTCGCTGGATGCGACGGTGGACGCTTGGATTGGTGCCAATCCGGACAACGACAAGCACTTCAACGGTCGTATCGACGAGGTCCGCATCTATGGAAGCGCTCTGTCGGAGCCGGACATCCTGCAGGCTATGATCGCGCCGATTGCCACCGACGACACACCACCCACAGTGCCGGGTGGCGTCGTGGCGACTGCGGAGTCAGCGACTTCGATCAGTGTCGACTGGCAGCTTTCGACAGATGACACAGCAGTCGCCGGGTATCGTGTATCCCGCAACGGCGTGCAAGTCGGGGTCACGGCTCAGCCCCCGTTTATCGATCAAAATCTGCAGCCCGTGACGCTGTACTCCTACAGCGTCGAAGCGTTTGACTCGTCCGGCAATGACTCGGGACCCTCGAGCTCAGCTGACGCAACGACGCTCGCGGACGTGGACCCGCCAACTCAACCCGTCTTGTCGGCGTCGGTGCTATCGATATCAGAGATTGAGCTGAGTTGGACGCCAGCGACCGATAACATTGGAGTCACGGAGTACCAGCTGTTCCGTGACGGTGCCTATATTCTCAGCACCACCAGCACCTCCGTCGTGGACAGCGGCCTCGCTTCGGGCACGCAGTATTCCTATGCAGTGAGCGCTTTGGACGCGGCAGGTAACCAGACCACGTCTGCGAGTATCCTAGCGACCACACCCATCTTCGATGATGAAGCGCCAAGTGCGCCAGGCAACCTGGTGGCCGTTGCGACTTCGCCGACGTCGCTGAGCGCCAGCTGGGACGCAGCCACTGACAATATCGGCGTGACGTCCTACTCCGTCTACTTGGCGGGCGTACTGGCGGCGACGACCACGGAGACCACGATTGTTCTGTCCAGCCTGGCTGCCGGCAACACCTATTCTGTTGCCGTCACGGCTAGCGATGCCGCAGGGAACGAGTCAACGCCTGCGGCCACCAGCGTCAGTACGCCACTACCGGAAACCGATCTGGTTGGGGCGTGGGGATTCGAGGAATCTTCGGGCGCGGTGGCGACGGATTCGTCTGGGTACGGCTATGACGGTACTCTAGGCGGCGCTGCGGCGCGCGGTCTCGGGCACACGGGTAGCGGTCTGGAAACGGATGGAGTTTCCGGGCACGTCGACCTGGGGGGATTGGACCCGTTCAGTGATCAACTGACGATCATGATGTGGGTCAAGGCAGACGACTTCGGCGTCTACGATGCACGCCTGGTTTCGAAGTCCACCAGCGCCAGTGAGCAAGACCACTATTGGATGCTCAGTACGTTCAGCAACGAGCGCTTGCGCTTCCGGCTCAAGGCGGGGGGCAGCACATCGACGCTAGTGGCAAACTCGGGGAGCCTGATCGCTGGACAGTGGCATCATGTGGCGGCCACCTACGACGGCAGCTCGATGAAGCTATTTTTGGATGGGGCCGAGGTGGGGTCCGGTGCCAAGAGTGGCATCATCGATACCGATCCGGCCGTCAGTGCATGGATCGGCTCGAATCCCGGGTCACCCGCCCAAGTTTTTGACGGCGTGATTGATGACGTGAAGTTCTTTGCGGACGCTCTTGATGCCGCGCAGATAGCAGACGAAATGGGTTTGCCCGTTGCGCCGCCAGGTCCGCCGGACACGACGCCTCCGAGCGTACCCGGCAACGTCGTGGCTTCACCCCTGTCCGAGACGCAAGTCCAGCTAGGCTGGGACGCCAGCACGGACGATGTCGCGGTGCAGGCCTACCGCATCCGCAGGGACGGGGTAGAGGTCGGCACAACGACGGAGTTGATATTCCAAGACTCCGCGTTGTTGCCGGATTCGACCTACGCGTACACCGTGGAGGCCTTTGACGCAGCCAGCAACGATTCCGGAGAGTCTTCGGCGATCCAAGTCACGACTCTGGCAGATACCACGCTGCCGAGCGTTCCGGCCACGCTGGCAGCCGTGGCCGTGTCCGACACGGAAGTGGATCTCAGTTGGCAACCTTCGGTCGACAACATCGGAGTGAGCGGCTACCGCGTCTGGCGCGACGGCGTGGAGATTGCCACGACTGGCGCTACCGGCTTCAGTGACGCGGGGCTCCTCGCCGACACGGAATATACCTATCAAGTGGAAGCCTTCGATGCTGCCGGTAACCTATCGGGACTTTCGGCGCCCGCGAGTGCCACGACGCTATTCTTCGATGATGAACCACCGACGGTGCCAATTATCACCGAGGCGACCGTGATTTCACCCACCTCGGCGCAGCTGTTCTGGAGCCCCTCGGTGGACAATCTGGCGGTCGCTGGCTACCGCGTTTACGTTGATGACGTCCTCGCAGCGACGACGGCATTGACGGACGTCGTCTTGGTCGATCTCACACCGGGCGCGTTGCACAATGTGACGATTGGCGCATTTGATGCCACGGGCAACGAGTCAGATCCTTCGTTGGCCTCGACCACGCTGGACATGCCACTTCCAGACTTTGATTGGACGGGAGCCTGGGGATTTGAAGAAGCGGCGGGTGAGTCTGCAGTGTTGGACGCCTCGGGGAGCGGATTTGACGGGACCTTGGTCGGAAACATCTCGCGCGTTCCTGGTTACGTGGGCGGTGGGGTGCAAACAGATGGCGTCTCTGGTCACGTCGACCTTGGAGCGCTCGATCCGTTTGCTGATCAACTCACCATCATGATGTGGGTCAAGGCTGACGACTTTGGTGTGTACGACGCGCGTCTGATTTCGAAGTCGACCGGCTCAGCCTCTGAGGACCACTACTGGATGATCAGCACCTTCAAAAAGCGACGCTTGCGCTTTCGCCTGAAGACCACGGACGGAACGACTTCGACGTTGGTCGCGCCCACAGGCAGCTTGAGCGCCGGTCAGTGGCATCACGTTGCGGCAACCTACGACGGCGCAACGATGCGGCTATTTTTGGACGGTGCGCAGGTGGGATCGCTCGCCAAGAGCGGCTCCGTCGTGAGCGAACCCAGCGTGCCAGCATGGATTGGGGCTAACCCCGGGGAGGCAGGGCAAGTCTTCGACGGCACCATCGACGACGTGAAGTTCTTGCCCGTCGCGCTGGACTCCGCGGCAATAGCCGCGGAAATGGCGATTGCCGTGCCTTGACTTCACTGCCGCAACGCGGAGTGATTCGCATGCGCGCTCGCAACGCCGCAGGCATACGCGGCGAAGCCTCGCTAGGCGCGATCTGCCTGGGCGTTTCTCTTTGACTGGTTTCATGGCATGCAAGCTGGTGTGAACTTGTTTCGGACGCTCTTCTCCGGGACCGTGCTTGGCGCAGTACTCGGCTGCTCCACACCGACCGCGATTCGAAGTCAGGGCACCGCCCCTTCAGATCAGGCAACGAGCGGCGCCGCTCACGCCGGCTACAGACGCTTGAAGCTAGTGGATCCAAGTCGCGGCGCTAGCGAAGGGCGTCCAGTCTGGGCCGACGTTTGGTATCCGATCTCTGCTTCGCTCGAGGAGCGCCCTGTGCACTATTCACTCGGAACCGGTCTCGCGGTGCGCGACGCTCCGCTCCAATCGGAACAAATCAGGGCTTGGGTGATTCTGTCCCACGGCGCTGGCGGCAGCGCTGACAATTACGCCTGGCTGACCGCTAAGCTGGCACGCTCCGGATTTGCCGTGGTTGGCGTGCACCACTATGGAGAGGCGCGTGTATATGGTGAGAGCTCACTCGATAGGCTCGCGATGTTTCGCGCGTGGCAGCGCGCAGCGGACGTGGCGTTCATCGATCGAAGCCTACGGGAGTCGTCGGAGTGGGCCGGCTCATACGCGGCAGCTTCCCCATTCGGTATTGGACATTCCGCTGGCGGGCACACGCTGCTAGTCGCGGCAGGGCTGCCGTACGATCTGTCACGTATGGGCGCGTATTGCACCGAAGAGCGAGCGCGCGGCGACGGGCCGCGCGAGTGCCAATATGGCGATCTGATGTCCGCCGATGACTGGCAAGCAGTCGGAACGGCGCCGGAGGGTGACGCGCCGCGGGTTGACTTCAGCGGGCTGATCTTGCTGGAGCCTGCCAATGGCCCCAGCTTTGCGCGTGCGGACTTGGAGTCGTTTCATCCGCCGGTGTACGTGTTTGCCTCCAAGCCTGGGGACTTTCTTTCGTTCGAGCCTCATGCCCAACACTTGGCTGAGTCCATCCCGCACAGCTCGCTCACACTGCTCCCTCCTGGAGAGGGCCACTTCATCTTCTTGGCTGAATGCTCGCTCCGAATCCAGGTCCTAGGTTTGCAGCTATGTCAGGACGCGCCCGGGATCAGTCGCGCTAACGCTCACACCCGTATGGCGCGCGAAATCACTAGCCAGTTGCAGAATTGGCTCACGGAGTCCAGGTCACGTGGAACGTCAGCTTCCCAGGATCTGGCTCCGCCATCGTCCAATCGTGAAGCTCGACCTTGACGTCCTTTAGGCCCATGGCGTCCATCGAGTACTTGAACCAGCCGACACAGATGGGACCGAAGTAGGGATAGCTTTCTAGATTGTTTAGAAAGATTTTGAGCTTTCCCTGCTTGATATCCGAAGTATCGGTGCTCATGTCACCGAAGTTTGCATCCATGCGCCAAATCGTGGGGTACTTCTTCGCGAGCATTTTCATGCTGATTACTTTGAGTAGTAACCGCAGATAGGTGTTGGTCGCGTACTCCCCCATGTTCCTGCCGCAACGGACCAAAGTGTCGTAGGCCGCGTCATCGCTGGCTTCGCGTTTGATCATCGCCTGCCACACACTTGCGGGATACAGGGGTGGCACCCAAAGCTGTTCGGGCCCACCGGCGATGAAATCGCGGACTTCCTGAGGGACGCTGTCCAGGATTTCAGCTTGAACGTCTTTCGGATAGTTCTTCTCGATGAACTGCAGCATCCCGAACAGTCCATAAGACTTGACTTTTCGTTCATCGGTTACGGTTACTTCAGCTTGCGCACCCATCTCGTCCTCCCTGGTGTGTGGGGCCCGAGCGGCTTTCTCAGCTCTGCGAAACCCCTGCTGAACAATAGGGCAATCTTGAAAGCGTGCAACCTCGTTGGAGACGCGAGCAACGCGTTGCTCAGAATGGACGCGCCGGTACGGCAACGCGTCGGTCCGCTTCGCGAAGGTTTGGAAGTCGGAGATTCGTGCAGGGGGACGCTGCGGAGTCGAGATGGCCCCCAGCATTTTCATCACTTTCACCCACTGTTGCCGCATTGTCGCACGCGATGCTTGTAAGAGTAATGAGAACGTAGCAAGTTGGCGCGATGAGAGCTTGGCTAGGTGGAGCAGCGCTGTCGCTGACGTTGGCGCAGATCTGCGGTTGCGGTACTGCTGAAACCCAACCTAGTGAGACGGGGCGCGATACGCGCCCTGATGAGCGGACATCGTTTGGCCAGAGCCGCCCGACTACTGGCGGTTTCGGTTTGGTTGAGCCGCGGCCTTTGCAGGAACTGGTGGACCACGAAGGGTCAAGAGCCGAACTCGTTCAAGCGTTGCGCGACGACTTCCAGGCGCGGCCGGAGTATCATCCGTGGGGGTATTCGGCCGCGACTGACTGGTCGACTAAGGTCGAGGCTTTGCTGGCAGATGGTTGGTCGGTTCGGTCGATAGAGCCGGTCGTACCTGAGCCTCCGGTCGATTGGGGAGTAGCGCGACATGACGACTCCAATTGGCACTTCTTGCTGAACTCGTTCCGTCCTTTCGCGCCTCTGCTTTTTGACGCATTGCAGGCAGATGACCGCGACAGCTTGTTGCTGATGTTGGAGTTGGCGGAAGACTGGTTAGACTACAATCTGATACAAGGTCGACCGAACGAAAAGAAGTGGCATGACATGGGGACCGGGATCCGGGCGCACCACTTCTCAACCTTGTTGGCTGAGCTGCTTCGCCGTGGCCCCTCGGCGATGCCCGCCGGGTCCGAGCAACCTGAACGCTATCGCGAGGCTGTGGAGCAGCTGGTCCGGGCGCTGCATCATCATGCTCAGGTGTTGGCGGACCCCGACTTGTACCCGGGGGGCAATCATGCCCTGTACATGATGTTGGGATTAGCCCCAATCTGCCACGTTGTGCCTTCGATGCGAGGGTGCGGTGCCTGGCCAGAGTACGCCGTCAATGGCGTTGAACGTTATTTGGAGCATGCCGTTTCGAGCGATCATGTTGGGTTAGAACATTCGCCGGAATACCACCGCTTGGTTGCATCAGTGTTGGACCGCATGCGTGACACTCAGCTGTTCGGCGATCGGTTTGATGCACAGATCGACGCGATGTTCGAGCAGCTGCTGTGGATGTACCACCCAAACGGTGAGATCGTGATGATTGGTGATTCCGCTGGGCAGGCGAAGCGGGGGGAATCTGCGACTCTCGACTTTGCGCTCACTAATGGCGAGAGCGGGACACGCCCGCCGGAGGCGCCCGTCGCGTTCGAGGACGCGGGTTACGCGATGCTGCGAAGCTCATGGTATCAAATGCCGTACAATGAGCACTCGTTTCTCTTCTTGAGCGCAGCCCATCACTCTGGAGCGCACAAACAAGCGGACGACCTCACGTTCGAATGGAGTCGGCGAGGCACGCCAGTGATCGTCGACAGCGGGAAGTACACGTACAACTCGGGGGAAGACCGCGACTTCTTCGTCAGTACCCGCTCCGCCAACACGCTGGAGGTAGATGGCCAGGATCTGGCCTTCGGCAAGAGCGTCGCTTACGGGTCGGGTCTGATCGGTGTCGGGTCGACGGATTGTGGGACGCAGTTCGCGTCCGCACACGCCCCGAGGCCTCGGTCGGACACGCGGCACACGCGTGTCTTGGTAATGCACGACGATTGGTTGCTAGTCGCGGACCGCATGAGCGCCAACGACGAGCACGTGTATCGCCAGTGGTTTGGATTTCACGAGTCCTTTGAGCTGGATACGGGCGGAGCGTCGCCCCGTTTGCGAAGCGGCGAATTGGAAGTGGTGATGGTCGATGCACTCAACAACGGGAAGTTCGAGAGTTTTCGCGGTGAGTTGTCGGGGCGTCAGCAAGGGTGGATCAGCCGGGAATACCAAGAACGGGAGCCCCGATGGTCGCTCAGCAATACAGTCGCCGGGAGCGATGTGACGCTGGCTGCGGTCTTGGCGTTTGACGGAGTCGAAGTGCTTGAAGCGCGACAGACGGCCGCGGGGATTGAGATCACCGTCGCAGCGACGAGTGGAACGTCAGAATACCTAGTGGATCTTCGGGGTGACGCTGCTGACGAGCCCGCTGTTGTTGAAAAGCGCATCAAAGGGGAGGCATGCGCAGCTGACTAAGCACGCGTCATTCGGGACACTCGCTGAGCGGCATCACACACGCCATGAGCTGCAGCGTGCGCTGCATCGGGGATTCCCCTTCGGCCGCGAGTTCTATGTCGATCTCGATGTTGACGCTCTGCCCGGCGTCCCAGTCCAACGCGTTTGGAACGTCCGCAATGGGACGGGCCGTCCACAGCTTGTCTCCCAGACGAACCTCACCCAGCAGCGTGCCGGACTCTGTCCAGCGTAGCCAAATGTATTCGGCGCTATCGCTGGTGCAGGCGTGAACGCCCACATGCCGAATGCCAGCGCACTCTGCCTGGCTGAGGGATACCGGATCGCTCGCTGACGCGCACGAAGATAAAAAAGGCGTGCTGTTGTCCAGCCAGACGCCGTACGGCATATCAAAGCTGCACGGCGGACCAAAGGATTCTGGCAGGGGGCCCAACGCTTCTTGGTTGCAATTCCTATCGCAACTATCGCCGTCGGTCTGGTTACCGTCATCGCATTCCTCTCCGCACTGGACCACGCCATCACCACAACTGGGAATGATGCAATCGTTGTTGCAGCCGTCGTCGCAATCGACGTCGTTGCCGTCATCACAGGCTTCTCCAGCGCCGACGTGCCCATTGCCACACCAATCGAGGTCGCACTCTTTCGTGCAGTCGCTGCCACCTTCACCGTTTGCGCTGCCGTCGTCGCATTCTTCGCCCGCCTGGACCTGCCCGTCGCCGCAGCGTCCGTTGCTCCCTCCATCTTCGCGCTTTGAGCCGCCGTCGTCGTCGTCGTCGTCGTCGTCGTCGGAGCGGTCAGTCTCGCTATCACCTGGCCCTTCATCGCCGGCACGGCTGTCGACTTGGTTGTCGACCCTGTCACCTGGTGCGCTATCGCCTTCCCGCTTCTCACCAAGGCTTTCGTCGTCTGAAGAGCAGGCAGCGGTAGCTGCGAACAGTGCAAATGAAAGCCAATACTGAGACGGCCGCTTGCCCATCCGACGAGCGTACATCTGCGCGGAGGTGGTCGCAACTTCAAGCCGCGCAAGTCACGCTGCGCGTCAGCTGAGGGCAACGGTCCGTGCGCCTGGTTTGGCTTCCTGCTTCACGGGGTCCAGCTGGCGTGGAATACTAGCTCTCCTGGATCTGGACTTTCGAGCGACCAATCTTGAAGCTCCATCTTGACGTTCTTGAGCCCCATGGCTTCGAGCGCGTACTCATTCCAGCCCTGACAAATGGGACCGAAGTACGGATAGCTACCCAGGTTCTTCATATGAATCTTGAGCTTGCCGTCCTTGACCTCTGAAGCATCTGCCTCCAGGTCGCCGAAGTTGGCGTCTTTTCTCCAAATCGAGGGGAACTTGCGGGCCAGAATCTTCATTGTGACGACCTTCATCAGCAGTCGCAAATAAGTGTTGGTCGCGTACTCCCCCATGCTGACGCCACATCTGACGAGCGTGTCGACCGCCTCGGCATCGTTGGATGCTTCGTCGACCATCCGTTCCCAGAGATGACAGGAAAGCAAAGGTGGCGCCCAAGGTTGTTTGGGACCTGCGGCGATGAAGTCTTGGACCTCTTGGGGCACGCCGTTCATGATTCTGGCCTGAACGTCTCGCGGATACGTCTTTTCAATGAATTGCACGGTCCCGAAAAGCCCGTAGGACTTGATCCTGCGGTCGTCGGTTTCTCTACTGATTGCGCTCGCGCTCATCGTTGGTCTCCTCCTCAGTTCGACTAGCCCGCCCTTAGATTAGGGCAAGCTGCCGGGTGCACAACGTTGTTGCGGTTGTTTTGTTGAACAAAACAACGAATTGAGATGTGTCGCCGTGTTCAGCAGGGGTGTGGTTGTAGATTCGAGCAACGGCTTGCTCAATAGCCGTAGCCTGTTTGTGACTGTGTCGGTTGTGTGCCTACTAGTCCAGAAACCACACGAAAGCGCCGACTGGGTCGACGAAAAGCAATACGACGGCCAGGCACCAGCTCACCACCAGTCCAGACAGGAGCCTCCAGCCGCCGGCTGGTTTGCTAGCCCCCATCCCTTCATGCGCCCGCCCGAACCAGCCGATGGTCAGCAGACCCCCAAAGAATGCAAGCGGCGCCGACAGCAACATGACAAGGAACAGCGTGTCCAGCAGATTGACCCAGGCGCTCAGTCGATGAGGGTCGTCTCTCATCGTCGGTTGATGACCGAGCACTCTCCAGGCTGAGTACCAAGCTGCGTGCAGAAACACCAATGCGATCCAAGGGTAGAAGGTTGTCGCTCGTACTATCCGTGTGGTCGTCATTCGAGTATCGGTCCCGGCGGGTACGATATCAGCAAGCAACCAACCGAGCCTGCTGATGTGGCGATTGCGGCACGCTGCTAGAAAAGATGGGAGAAAAAAGTCGGAGAATTCCGGAGGGATAGATCCGAAGCAGGCGTCACAGAGCTGTTTCGTATAAGCTGCGGCTCAATCACGGGTATTGAAAGGAGGAGGGGGATGCTGACTAGGACTAGCGCGAACATCTGCGGGAAGGCGCTCACGATCGGGTGGATCGCGATCGGGTTGGCGGGCTGCAGCGGTGATAGCTCAGACGAAGGCAAGGCGGACGGCTCGAAGGCTATGGATGATGATGCCCGTCCGGAAGAACTGCGTGAGTTTGACGCTTCCAGATTCAGTAATCCTACGCAGATTGACAATCCCTATCTGCCCTTCGAGGTGGGCGTGGTTCGCGTGTACTTCGAAAACTCTGAAGACGGCGTTGAAGCGATTGTCGTGGAAGTGTTGGATGAGACGCGCGAGGTGTTTGGGGTCGAAGCGCGTGTGGTCCGTGATCGCGTGTTTCTGGATGGTTTGTTGATCGAAGATACCTACGATTGGTACTCCCAAGATGACGACGGCAATGTCTGGTACTTGGGTGAAGACGTTACCAACTACGAATACGACGACGATGATGAGATCGAGAGCCGAGATCATGATGGGGCGTGGGAAGCTGGTGAAGACGGTGCGCTGCCAGGGATAGTGATGTTGGCAGAGCCCGAAGTCGGAGATGTCTACTACCAAGAGTACCTGAAGGGTGAGGCGGAAGATCAGGGTGAGGTCGAAGAGTTCGACGTGGATATCGAGCTTCAGGATGGTAGTGAGTACACGACCCTGAAGACCAAAGATACCAACCCGCTCGATGACGAGGTGGAGTTCAAGTTCTACGCGAAGAACGTAGGTGTGGTTCGTGAGGAGAGCGAAGACGGTGAGGAAGTGATGGAGTTGTTGGCAACTTTCAGGCCTGGGCCTGATAGCGTGCCAGAGTTTGACGCCGAAAAGTTTTCGGATCCGACGACTGTAGACAACGAGTACTTTCCGCTGAAACCCGGCAGCACTTGGAACTACGAGGCTGAGACTGAAGACGGCACCGAAAGCATCAAGATTGCAGTGTTGGAAGAGACCAAGATGGTCAACGGTATTGCGTGCGTCGTGGTTCGAGACACCGTCGAGCTGGATGGCGCGCTAGTTGAGGACACTCATGACTGGTACGCCCAGGATGACGACGGCAACGTTTGGTACATGGGTGAAGCCGTGGATAACTACGAAGACGGTGAGCTGGTCGATCATGACGGCTCGTGGGAAGCCGGCACGGATGACGCTCTTCCGGGTTACCTGATGAAGGCCTCGCCCAAGGTCGGCGACTCGTACCATCAAGAGTGGCTGGAGGGTGAAGCCGATGACATGGGGTTCGTCGTGGCGACTGGCATCAGCGTGGAGCTGCCGGACGGCACCAAGTACGAAGATTGCCTGCAGACGTTTGATTGGGTACCGCTGGAGCCGGAAGCTTTGGAGTACAAGTTCTACGCTCCGGGGGTTGGGGTCGTGAAGGAACTGTCAATCACGGACGAGGAAGCGACGTTTATTCTTCCCGAGTAAGCCTGTCCGTGGCTGATTTCGACGACAGTTGGCCAGCCGCTTTTGTGTCCCGTGTTAGCGGCCTCGCCAACCGGTGCCAAAGCGTCGTAGGCTTGGGCCCGAGACATGACAGCGACCAGCGCGCCCCGCGGGCACGGTTTTGGTGCGTTACCCGTATTCTTCGCGAGCATCAGCACCATCCTGGGCGCGATCATGTTCCTGCGCTTTGGGTACGCGGTGGGCAACTTGGGTCTGCTCGGCGCCTGGGTAATGATCGCCCTTGGGCACGCCGTTACCATCCCCACGGCGTTGGCGTTGTCCGAGATCGCGACCAACCGGCGAGTCGAAGGCGGAGGCGAATACTTCATCATTTCGCGTTCCTTTGGGCTTCGCATCGGCAGCGCGATCGGCGTCGCGCTCTATTTTTCGCAGGCGATGTCCGTGGCGTTCTACTGCATCGCTTTTGCCGAGGCATTCAGTCCCTGGTCGGAGGGATTCGAGCAGGTGTTTGGGATCACCTTCGATGCGAGGATGGTCTCCGTGCCAGTGGTGGCGGGGCTGGGCATTCTGGCGGTGTTGCGTGGCGCGAACGTCGGGGTCAAAGCACTGTACGTGGTCGTGGCCATTTTGGGGCTGTCGCTGGTGTTGTTCTTCTTGGGCGCGCCAATCGATGGACAGTATCAGACCAACTGGGTTGGTAGCGGCGACGGCTTGGACCCGTTTTTCGTCGTGTTTGCTATCTGTTTCCCAGGGTTTACCGGCATGACTGCTGGCGTCGGGCTATCTGGTGATCTGGCCCAACCACGGCGATCGATCCCCTTGGGTACTTTGGCAGGTACCGGAGTGGGCTTGGTGGTCTACGCGGCGATTGTCTACAAGTTGGCCACGCATGTTCCAGCGGAGTTGCTGCGTGACGACCAGCTGGTGATGTCGCAAGTAGCGGTTTGGGGACCAGCGATCCCGATCGGACTGGCTTGCGCCACCCTATCATCCGCCATCGGATCCATTTTGGTGGCGCCCAGGACGCTTCAGGCACTGGCGATGGACGAGGGGCTGCCGGTGGGCTCTGCCAATCGCCTACTCGCTCAGGGCGTGGGCAGTGTGAATGAGCCGCGCATGGCCACTGCTGTGACGGCGGCGCTGGCGTTGGTAGTCACGATCCTGGGCTCCGTGGACGCGGTGGCGCGGCTGATATCCATGTTCTTCATGCTCACCTATGGCGCGCTGTGCTCGATCAGCTTCTTGCAGCACTTTTCGTCGAGCCCGGACTATCGCCCCAGCTTTCGCTCGAGGTGGTACGTCAGTCTGTTTGGCGCAGCGCTGTGTGTGCTGCTGATGTTTCAAATCGATCCAGTCTTCGCGGTCGTGGCGTTCTTGTCGATGCTTGGATTGTACACGTTGACTCGCTACGGGAAATCCGGAACCGCCGGGGTCGGCGTGGCGTCAATGGTGCGGGGCGCCATGCGCCAAACTGTGCGCCATCTTCAGCTGCAGCTGCAACG
>JBNLEN010000047.1:0-11832 GCA_050304975.1 Polyangiaceae bacterium | reverse complement strand
GCGAACTGACGGGGCCAGACTGGCGGCCGAGCGTGATCGCTCTGGGATCGGACGAGGTGGACGGCGACCAAGCGGTGCTGCAAATGCTGAGCTGGTTGTCAGAGCGTCACGGCTTCGGAACCTTCGTCAAACGAGTGCCCGGCAAGCTGGACGCCAGCACATATGCGACGGCGAGACAAGTGCAGGACGATCTGCTCAAGCTGGTGGAGGTGCGCTACCCGGCGGTGTTCGCCTCAGCCATTGTCAGTCCTTCGGAACGTTCCGCCTTGGCGCAGGCGCTGCAGCTGCCCGGTGTTTCCGGAGTCGAAAACAACACGCTCCTGCTTGACGGGACAGACTTTACGGAGTCTGAGCCAATGCAGGAGCTGGTTGAGCACAGTCTTTTCGCTGCCGCCACCCACAAGAACCTGCTGGTGCTCCGAGCCCGAGATGCGGGATTTGCGGACCGGCGAGAGTTGCACGTTTGGCTCACGTGGAATGATCGCAAGAACTCCAACCTGTTGCTGCTTTTGGGCTACATCCTGCTGGGGACCAAAGACTGGCGGCACGCGGAGATGAGCGTGTTTGCCGCAGTGCCCACGGAACGCGTGAACTCAGTGCGCAGTGAGCTGGTAGAACGCTTGAGCGAAGGACGCCTGCCAATAGCGGATGACAACGTCACGTTCTTCGGGGCGGACGATGGGGAGACGTTCGATCAATTGGTCAAGCAGCACTCGTCACGGGCGGACTTGGTACTCTTCGGGCTGACCCTGGAGCGCTTGCAGCGCCGAGGCGCAGCTCTGTTCGAGAAGCATCCAGAAATCAATAACGCGCTGTTCTTGCTGGCGACCGAAGAAGTCGGTATCGAGTGAACTGGCTGCCCCCAGTTCAAGCTTCGAAGCGCCAGCTGCGCACCACACGCTGATTGTCTGGGCAAGCGGCAGTCACCGTCAATGTTCCCTCTGCGTCGATCGCGTGGCGGACGGACCAAGCTTCGCCGAAAGGAAACGGGCCGCGGACCACTCCGGAGTGCAGCGCGAAAAGCGCCTTGCTTTCGAACGAGGGGCTGACCAGCGCAGCCCATCCGCCTGAGCTTCTAACCAAATCTCCCGACAGCCAGAAGGGCCCCCACTTGTTCGCGCTCCGGCCTGTTGCACAGATGTAGGAGTCGTCATTCCGGCGGCAGACGCACACGAAGTCATCCCCCACGAAGCCGAATTCATCACCGCGCTCATAGTCCGGGTAGGTGGGCAGCGGGATCTTCCTGCCGGCCAGGTGCAGGCGAGAGCCCTTCGGGCTGTTGCCGTCCGTCAGCCAGGCGATGTTTCCTTCGTCGATCCAAGGGCCATCGGAGTACGAAAAGCCGCTGACCAGGCGGGTGCCGTCAAAGAAACCGGAGCTCTGGTTCGCTTCGCAGGCAAACACGCAGCGGACGCCTTGGGATTCGGTTTTCGGTAGTAGGTGCAGATCCTTGCGCAGTTTGCACTCGAGCAGCTCTGTCCCATCCAAGCTGACCTTGACTGGTCCCCAACGGTTGTCGGTGGTGGAGATGGCCAGGGCGATGTGCTTTCCCCGGATCGCCGCTCTGTGTAGGCGCTTTCCGGACCACACGAGCTCATCTCCACGATAGACCTTGTCGACGCCTCGCTGGCTGACGCGAAACACTGGCGTCCTGCCATCAACCCCCTCCACTCTGGGTACGACAGGGAACGGCCCATAGCGTTTCTTGCCGCACCGCGCGAAGGTGCTGCGCCCTTGCTTGATGAAGAGTATCCAGCCGATCGGGGTGAAGGTTTCGCCAGCGACCTGCTTGATGACTTCGCCTCGAAATAGAACGGAGTAAGTGTTGCCGCCGCCCAACCGATGAATGAACGGTTCACCACGCCCGCGCACGCCGGCATTTTTGAATGGACCCCAGCGTTTGCGACCGACGTGGGCGAAGCTGCCTTCTGGACTTGAGCTCTCGAAGGCGAAGCGTGCGCTGTTGGCTGGGGTGCCCACGGGACGTGAGACGCTGTCGTTGCGCGCCACCACCTTGCCATTGATCAGCGCTGCACCCCTGGGTTCTCCGTCGCACAGCAGTAGCGTGTGCGCGCCAGCTTTTGAAAGCACGAGCCAGTTTGGGCTGAGCTGGTTGGGGATGGCCCATTCAGAGCTGGGAGAGCCGACGGCAATCGAGTTCTTCATTTAGGCGGCAGTCTAGTTGAAGCTTTGTCGGGGAGCGATATTTCACCGGCGCGATCGGAGTATTCGCTCCGGTTTGGTTTATAGTGGGCTAAAGTTTATATCGATTAGCTTGTGATTGACCGGATGTTAGCATCGCCTGAATGGCTTTGGTGAAACACGGGCACGCAGTCAACGAGTTCATGACATGGGGAATACTGTGGGCGCTGGCCGCCGGAGCAGTCGCTTGCGACGACGACGTGATGGGTCAAGCGTCGGAAAGGGACGTGCCCGATGCAGCTATCTCTACGCTGGATGATGCAGCGACGGCTGACCCAGACGATGACGAGCTGGACGGCTCTGTAGGAACGTCCGACGGCGGAGGCGTCGCGGCTGACGACAGCCCGGACGCGAGGCCCCCGGGGGATTCGGACTCCGACGCAGGCGAACAAGACGAAGCGCCTGATGCCGCCGTCGGCGCATTGCTTGATTCAGGCGCAGAAAATTCGGACGAGAGCGCGGCCGACGCCGGGCAACAGATCTGCGTCGCCACGGAAGAGTCACTGCTCGAACAACCTCGGGGTTGGTATGACTTGCACCTCGTTGCCAGCGGCTTTGACGAATACGAGGGCTCCCTCGTGCGCGTGGTGTCGGGCGGACGAGAAGGTAGGGGCGTAGGGCAAGCACGCATCCGTGACGGCGCGTTCGAGCTGCTCGTGCCCTCTGTGGTGACAGACTATGTGTCGGTTGGAGTGTACATTGATCAGAACGAGGACGACGCTTGCACACTGGGGGAACCGACGTGGAGCCGCAACTCGGGGGCGCTGGCGGGTAACACCGGCCTGGACGTAGCCAATCACCGAGTCAACATGGTGATTCGTCTCCCGCTGGAGGACTGCGAAGACTGCTCCGGCGCTTGGACCCGGCACCCGATCCCTCAACCGAGTCAGGACTTCCCCCACTGCGAGACTGGGGCGGCGTTGGACCTGTCGATGCCGATAGCGTGCCCTGTGCGGTAGGCTGGATTGTCGAGCCCGGCGGCTAGAAACAGCCTCTGGGACGAGGATCGGTGGTCGCGCGGGCAAGCGGAAACACGTTATTACGTTGAATCAACGCACGTAATAACGTTGTTTCTTTTCTAGGTATGACGTTATTACGTTCTGGTTTGCGGGCTGTCCCGAGCGTTGTGCGCTCACCGCCGGTGCTGATCCAGGTTTTTCTAGGGATATCTGCGCCTCCGCTCGTCCCGCTTGCTTTTGCCTCTTCCCTGGCCGGCTTCTTGCACCAGTTGGTGCATGAGCAGCTTTTTAAGCGCAATCAGTTTGAACGAAAGGCGACTGCCGTCGCCTAGAGAGGAGTGCCATGTCGACCAAAGGTAAGTGCCCAGTGATGCACCACGCCCACACCGCAGCGGGCTCGAGCGCCAACCAACATTGGTGGCCCGAACAGTTGAACCTGAAGGTTCTTCACCAGAATTCTCCAGCGTCCAACCCCCTGGGCGAAGACTTCAATTACGCTGAGGAATTCAAAAAGCTCGATCTGAGCGCTTTGCAAAAAGACCTCGAAGAGCTGATGACCGATTCGCAGGATTGGTGGCCCGCTGACTACGGCCACTACGGGCCGCTGTTCATCCGCATGGCTTGGCACAGCGCAGGTACCTACCGCATCGCGGACGGTCGGGGTGGCGGGGGCTCTGGAACACAACGTTTTGCGCCGCTCAATAGCTGGCCCGACAACGCAAACCTGGACAAGGCTCGCCGCCTGCTTTGGCCGATCAAGCAGAAGTATGGGCAGCGCATATCTTGGGCTGACTTGATGATTCTGGCCGGCAACGTGGCGCTCGAGTCCATGGGCTTCAAGACGGCAGGTTTTGCGGGCGGGCGTGAAGACGTCTGGGAGCCCGAAGAGGACATCTACTGGGGGCCTGAAACCACATGGCTGGGTGACGAGCGCTACAGCGGTGATCGAGAGTTGGCAAATCCGCTGGGCGCTGTGCAGATGGGCCTAATCTACGTCAACCCTGAGGGCCCCAACGGAAACCCGGATCCGCTGGCAGCGGCCAAGGACATCCGTGAAACCTTCGCCCGCATGGCCATGAACGACGAAGAGACCGTAGCGCTAATCGCGGGCGGCCATACTTTCGGCAAGACTCACGGCGCGGCGCCCGCCGACAAGCACGTCGGGCCTGAGCCCGAGGGAGCGACGGTTGAAGAGCAGGGGCTAGGCTGGAAGAACAGTTTTGGTACCGGCAAAGGAGCGGACACAATCAGCAGCGGGCTTGAAGGCGCCTGGACCACTCAGCCCGCAAAGTGGGACAACAACTTCTTCGAGAACATGTTCAAGTATGAGTGGGAGCTGACCAAGAGCCCCGGCGGCGCGGCGCAGTGGACCCCAAAGGACGAGGCGGCCAAAGGCACCGTGCCGGACGCTCATGATCCGTCGAAGCGTCACGCGCCGATGATGCTGACGACAGATTTGGCGTTGAAGGTCGACCCCATCTACGGACCGATCTCTAAACGCTTCTACGAAAATCCGGATGAGTTTCAGAAGGCGTTCGCCAAAGCTTGGTACAAGCTGACCCATCGAGATATGGGACCGGTCTCCCGCTTGTTGGGGCCACTGGTGCCTGCAGAACCAGAGATTTGGCAGGATCCGGTGCCGGCGCTTGACCACGAGTTGATCGACGAGCAGGACGCCAGCGCACTCAAGGCGAAGATCCTCGAAACGGGACTGAGTGTGTCCCAGTTGGTATCGGCAGCCTGGGCGTCAGCCTCTACTTTCCGAGGCAGCGACAAGCGTGGCGGGGCCAACGGTGCGCGGATCCGCCTGGCCCCTCAGAAAGATTGGGAGGTCAACAACCCGTCCGAGCTGGATACTGTGCTTCGGGCGTTGACTGAGATCCAGCTCGGCTTTAACGGCGCACAGTCTGGCGGCAAGAAAGTGTCACTCGCCGATCTGATCGTGCTGGGCGGGTGCGCGGCTGTGGAAGCGGCGGCCAAGACGGCTGGCCACGACATCAAAGTGCCGTTCAAACCGGGACGCACCGATGCCACTCAAGAGCAGACGGACGTCGATTCATTCGCTGTGTTGGAGCCCAAGGCTGACGGGTTTCGCAACTACTTTGCTGGGGACAAGCAGGGTAAACCAGAGCATTGGTTGATCGACCGCGCTCAACTGCTGACGCTCACTGCGCCGGAGATGACAGTGCTTGTTGGCGGGATGCGCGCCTTGAACGCGAACGCCGGCAAGTCCCAGCTCGGCGTGTTCACCAAACGCCCCGAAACCTTGACCCCGGACTTTTTCGTCAATCTGCTGGATATGAGCACACAGTGGGCTCCGGCAGGCAATGGCGTTTACGAAGGCCGCGACCGAGCGACGGGCGAAGTGAAGTGGAAAGCGAGCGTGGTGGACTTGGTGTTCGGCTCCAACTCCCAGCTGCGCGCTCTGGCGGAGGTTTACGCGTCGAGTGATTCGACGTTCGTGGAAGATTTCGTCAAGGCTTGGGACAAGGTGATGAACCTGGATCGCTTCGAGGGCTGAACGCTTCACTGCGAACAGCGGGGGCGCTTGCCACGCCGCCCGCTGTCAAAAGCCGGAGTTTCAATCGCTGAAGCCGCCGGCAGATTTCGACCCAGAGACTTGAGCTGCGCGCGTGAGAGCGTTGAGCGTGGCACGGATGGTGACCGTGAACACGAACATACCAATGGCCACTGCTGCTTGCGAAGCGCCTACTGGTAACTGCCAGAAGTACGCGACCAGGTAACCCGCACCGCCGGCGACGCAGCCGAGCCCGGCTGCCAACAGCAAGGCACGGGGCAGTCGAGAGACGACGCTCAGCGCTGTCATCGCGGGGAGTACGGCGAAGGCAAATACCGGAAGCGCGCCGAGGGCACGCGTGGTGATGGAGACCTCCAGCGCGACGATTGTCCACAGCGCGAGCTCCAGGGTACGCACTGGGATACGTTGCACTCGTGCGCCTTGCGGGTCGAAGCCAGCAAAACACAATCCGCGAAAGAACAAAGCCAAGAATCCGGTCACGAGCAGCCCTGATATGGCGACTGCCAGCAGATCATCTTGCCGTACCAGGACTGCGCTGCCAAACAAGATGGCGCTCACATCGTGGGCTTCTTGAGCAATGCTGTTGCCTACTAGTAGCACCAGCGCGGAACTAGCGATGAAGGTCGCCCCGAGCACAGTCTCACGCGGCAAGCGCGGACGCCGCGGGTTGAGCGCTAACAGTGCGGTCGCCGCTGCGGCCAATGCGAACGCCGAGACCGACGGAGAGATCGCGAACTGCAGGTGGATGGCGGAATAGAACGCGAGCGCTACACCGAGAGCAGCGCTTTGGCTTACTGCAGCCGTCACGAACACGGCTCGTCTCAGGACGATGAAGACGCCCAGGGCTCCAAGCGCCGCACCAGCCAATACCGCGCACCAGATCGGATCACGATACAGCTCCCAAGCTTGCTGAAATTCTTCCCAGCTGGGCTGGATGGCGCTGGGTTCCAGGGTTTGCGTAGCATCGACGCCGCCTGTTTCCTCAGGGTGTGCGTGTGGGATCTCATCCGCGCTGTTGGCAGGTGGATCTGGACCATCCAACAACGAATCAAAATCCAAAGCTTCGTCGTTTCTGGGGGCGGCGACGTCAGCCCGACTCATGGTACCCCCGCGTACGCGTCCAAGAAACTACGGTGCTCGAACACCTCTTTGGCTGAGCCAGCGAGTGCGACACCTGCGCGTCGGTCGAGAAATAGCGCGTGATCCGCATGGTGTCTGGCCAGGCCCAAGACGTGACTGACGACCACAATCGTCATGTTGCGTTCGGTTCGAAGTTGTTCCAGCAGGCTAAATGCCTCTTGCTCGGCGACGGCATCCAGGGCCGAAGTGGGCTCATCCAGGATCGCGACGTGCGGTTCAGATGCCGCGATTCGGGCAAACTGCACTCGCTGCTTTTGTCCTTCCGACAAAGAGCCGTAGGGCTGGTCCGCGAGCTCTACAACGTCCAACATCTCCATCGCTTTGGAGACGGCTTCGGCTGCCCCAGGGGCTCGGCGCAGGAACGACCAGCCGCGCAACGTCCCCATCTCAATCACGTCCCGCACGAGCACGGGGTAGCTTTCTTCCAAAGCACTCCCCTGGGCCACGTAAGAAATTCGGAGCCCCGCGCGTTTCTTGACCTTGCCCGACACCGGGGGCAGCAGCCCGAGCACGGTCCTCAGCCAGGTGCTCTTGCCGGCTCCGTTGCGACCCACCACGGCCCACAGCTGCTTGGCGCTCAAAGCGATGTCGATGCTGGGCAGCAAGGCTCGCCCAGCGTGCCCGACCACTAGGCGCTCGCAGCTGATCAAGGACGCCGGATCGCTGGGCCGTTCGGTCTTAGTGCGCGTGCTCATCGTCATCTTCGTGAGCGCTGTCTTCGTGCTCGCTGTCCTCAGCGTGTGCTGGTTCATAGTCCAACGCTACGTGTAGCTCTGCCCGTGAGGCGTTGCTTCGGAGTTGCTCCGCTGCCTCGGTCTCATCGTCCTTCAACTCGACGATTTTATCCGATGCGTAGTCTCCGAACTCGATCTCATCGAGCAGTGCCGCTGGCAGAGTCAGCTCGACTTCGAAAGACGTTTGGGCAGGGGCACTCTCGTCGATGACCCAGGGAAATTCGGTTTCGAATGGCGCCAGCGGGAGCGCGAGTTCGAACTCGAGTTCACGCAACTCCTGCGAGCTCATCTGTCCCCGCAGTGTCAATCGGGGCTCCGTCAGCATAGCATGCGTGATCTGCACGCGCCCAAGTTCAGCGGCTGGCTCGAATTCGTCGAGCTGCTTCGTCGTCGGAGCAAGCAAGTCGAAGGCGTGGTGTACATGAGCGTCGAACGCGACGCTGGTAGTGGGCTCTTCGCCGGAGATGAACTCCAACGATTCGATTTCGATTTCGGCCATCTCCAATCGTACTTCATACCCCAAGCTGGTTTGCAGAGCGTCCTCTCTATGCTCGAGGGCTACCGTCAGCTCGCCGCGGTCCAAGCGCAGATAGCCGTCCCCGGTCTCAAATGTGCATCCGACGGATGCACAAAGTGATAGGCTAGCGCACAGGCTGCCGGCGTTCACTGCAAACCTCGCACGAGTGAGTTGACCACGCCGTTCATGAACGCGAGATAGTCTTGGCCCGCATCGAAGTTGGGGCTGCCGGCGATCGCCACGAACTTGGCGGAACTCTTGGACGCCAGCAGCTTGGAGGTTTTGGTTGGGTGCCAACTCTCTTGCACGACAGCGCTAACATTCTGCTTGCGCATGGTCTGCAGTACGCTGGCGACGTGCTGGGGGTTGGGAGGGATCCCAGGACGCGGCTCCACGTGTTCAATGATCTGCAGCCCAGTCCAGGCAGCGAGATAGCTGAGTGACTTGTGGTAGGCGATGATGCGTTTGGCTCCCAAGCTCTTCAATTGGGTGGTCCAGGCCTGACGCGCTTTGCGTAGGCTCTCGATGAAGCGCTTGGTGTTGTCGAAGTACGTCAGATGATTGGTAGGGTCCAGCTTCGCAAGTCGTTTGCCGATACCGACGGCGACCTTCTCGGCTCGCCCGGGATCGAGCAGGTAGTGCGGGCTGCCGCCGGGGTGCACGTGTCCGGCGGATGGGTCCACGGGACCCGGGGGGATGTCCAACGCTTGGATCAAGCTAGAGCAATCCAAGAATCCGGCGCCTCCTTCTTGAATGGCGGAGTTCCTAGATCCGGTCTGCAAAGTGGGTAGCCAGCCGCTTTCCAATCCCAGGCCGACGATTAGCAATAGATCGGCTTTGGATAGTTTGAGCGCCAAGTGAGGCCGCGCGTCCACCCAGTGAGGATCTTGAGTGTGCAGCGCGAGCGCTGTCACTTCGGCAGCGGAACCCCCGATCGTCCGGGCAATCGCAGCGAGATCCGGCGTGGTGGCGACGATATTCAACTTGGCGAAGCTGGGCGTCGTCCAGAATGAGCAAACGAACAGGATGGTAACGAGGAGTGCTTTCATGTCAGTGGCCCTATGCTGCGTGGGTTCAAAACTGGTGCGCCCCATGGGCGCCAACGACGAGCTCCACCGCCAAGAAGGCGGCCCAAACGGCGTCACGGCCACTTGCATTTGGCAACGCGTCGCGAGAGCCCTGCGCGCGCAAGCGCGAGAACTCGGTGGGGGAGAAGCTCAGCGCGCTGCTGAGTCTGGCGCGCGTGGTCGTCCACTCTGGATCCAGGGGATCGGTGAACGCGACGTCACCCGATTGGTCCAGCGTTGGGGAGCCATACTCGACTCGGCCGCTGACCTCCCAGCGCTGGGTCCAGCGCCAGGTCATCTGGGTATAGCTGCTTAGATCTTGCAGCACGTCGCCGGGGACCTGTCGCCGGCGATAGATCCATTCGCTCTGCAATGAGAGCAACGTGTCGTCTGCTCCAGCTCCGGAGCTGATCGGCCTGTATTTCAGGTACAGGTCGCTGCCGAAGATCTCACTGCGGTTGTCACGCCCGGTCGAGTTGGGTCCAAACATGGCGGACAACCCCCACGCTAGCGACCAGTCGCTATCGAGGGGGAAGAACTGTTTGAGCGCCGTCAGGTACACCACGTCACCCGGGTCTTTGACACCTGGATTGTCGCTGCCCCAAAAGCTCCGATTGGTGGCAGAACCATCGGCCATCGTGGTGGCGGTGACCAGTTCCACATACCAGGGTAGGGGTGTGAGCCAAGAGAGCTCTACCCCCAAGCCGCGTGAGCCTTCTGAGCCGAATACTCGCCCCAACGCGAATGGCTGGTCGGCAAAGGCCCAGGCGTGCGGGTGTTGGGAATTTTGGCGGCCGAAGCGGTTCAAGAACTGACCGAAGCGAGACTGCAGACCCCAGGGCAGTGACAGCGTGGTGCCGTAGGCTTCTTCCAGCTCCACCCCGAACTCGCCGAAGACCAGGCTCGCATCGAAGCGAAAGTAAGGGTCGGCGGCCGCGCCCATCGCCAGCTCGAGCTGCTGGAAGTTGAAGCCGTTGTCCTTGGGGTCATGCGCGCCAGTTTGGCCGTGTTCGTCTTCGGAGAATGCGGCCAGCGCGATGTCGGCGATCACTGCTAGGTTGGGGTTGGTTGGTGTGCCGGCAGCCGCCTGTGCGGGTGAGCCCGCGGCTGCTGGCAGCTCAGGTGCATCTGCGGCGAGTGCGGCTTCTATGTCAGCCAGATCTGGATCCGTGTCTGCCGCGCTGGGCGCAGCCGAGAACATGATGATTGTCGAGGTCACTACACTGACCAATGTTGATGGGCGCTCATAGCGCCCAATGGGAACTGCAGCTCCTGCAGGCACTGGTGCACAACGAGCCGAAGTCTCGTCCATGGACTGTTCTCCTTCTGTCGCCCGAGGACGGCCGCAAATATGCGGCGCCAAACAGCGACCGGATTTAGCAAACCTTTTGCGCCGGACTGGGTCCGGCATCGCGCCCGCGCGAGTCAAGGGCGGGCGAAGCTGATGAGATTGGATTCAGCTGATTTGCGGCGGAGAAGTCTTTGGAGCGAGGAGATACAGCGCGACACTCGCACTGACCGCTAGGCTAGGATCGGGTAGGCGCGTCGTGTCTATGGGGACGCGCTGCGCGTGGTTGAGATCACGCCCCCAGGCGATGGACGCCCAAGTGCCAACGCATCCGCTGCAGTGCTCATGACCATGGTCAGCTGCACCGTCGCCTACAACCAGCGAACTTTCGTTGCGCTGCGTCGTATCCAGTTTGGGGTCCACTTCGGGGCCCGCTTCTGAAGCGTGGTGATCATGATCATCGGCGTGCACGAGCCCGCCGTGCGCCGCGCACACGCGGTGCACCTGCAGCGCATGGTGGATCAGAGGCGCAGACTGCCCAAGCCAAAACACGCACGCGAGCAGCAACGACAGCGCGAGGCTAGGTTTCTGGCCGGACATGCGTGGCACGCGACAAGCCTCCCGCCCCTGACGGGTAAAGTCAACTGTGTCGTGAAAGTGGGGCTAGGGCATGACAACCCCACGGCGAGCGTCGTCCGAAAAAGTTGCGCGTACCGTATTAGTGAGGGGCCCTGCGGATGAAGCTCCCAGGCGACCGAGAACCACGTGGCGCTGGACGAAACCTCGAGCGAGTTATATGGAGCTTCAGCTCGGTCCGAGACGCCCCCAACGGGCGCGGAGCACGTCGAACCTGGCACCTCCCAGTAGACCTGCTGCCACGATTGACCAGAAATGTCGCCCTCGGTTCGAGAGAATGCACGCGCTCAACTAGCGGAGGTGGTTGACCAAGTCGCGCGCTGCCTGCCAGCCCAGGGACCCATCAGCGTATTCGTGCATCACAATCCGCTGCACGCGTTCGAACATCTGCCCTTCGAACAGGCGGTGTCAGACGCCGGCCGATTGCTTTCGACCAACGCGCTGATGAGCGAGGACTTTTACCGCCAGCGCTATCGGGAAGGTCGCATTTCGAGTCACGATTTGAAGGTCGTGTTGGCTGCAAACTCGGGTGGCTCCGCATCAATCCTTGCGGACCTCAGTCGCTCGGATCTGCGCCGACGCGTAATGATACATGGCATTCCTGGGGCAACAGGCCAGGCGTTACACTGGTTGATAGGTGAGAGCGACGTGCTTGAACGCTTTCGCACGGATCTGCCAGCGGACGCCCGCGAGCGGTTGTCGTCCAGTGGCGGGGCGCTGTCCGCGCACGAAGAGTCAGAGCGTGTCCAG
>JBNLEN010000046.1:0-39496 GCA_050304975.1 Polyangiaceae bacterium | reverse complement strand
GCCTTGGTTTCTTCTTTTGCTGCCGATGCTGCAGGCTGTTCCTCGGTCTTGGACTTGTCATCACAGCCCGCCAAGGGGAGGCAAACCAGCAGCGCTAGTACTGTCAGAAAACGCTTCATTAAGAGCTCCTCGGTATCCCATCACAATAGGGGGACGGGAATGTGTTGCGCGGCCAGGATCTCGACCCCGTGTTGCCAGTTTGTTTCGTCCATGGTTCTTTTGAACAGAACAATCGACCTGGATCGGCGCGAACGCGCGACATTTTTCGGGCTCAGAAACCGGTGTGAAACCGCGCTCGGGGATCTCACTCGTACACGCCGCAACTGGTGAATAACCTTGAGGTTCTATATTTTTGGCGCTGGCGGCGACTTGTCTAGCCGTGGCGGGTGAGCGCCAAAGCGTGCGGAACTGCAGCTGCTTTACCAAGGTCTGGCGACGCTGGTATCAACCCGCGTGGCCCCGGCACTCGACTTGAACTGGCCCGCCGTCGCTTTGCTCGGGGTGGTCGTGGGGTTGCTGGCGGGGGCGTTTGGCGTGGGCGGGGGATTTTTGCTTACGCCGCTACTTAGCGTGGTGTTTCGAGTGCCCATGCCGATCGCCGTCGGCACCGGCCTGTGCCAAATGGTGGGGGCGGCGACGGCCGGCTACCTCAGCCACACGCGTTTGCGCCAGGGCGAGCCGCGGTTCGCGTTGCTGATGCTACCCGGCAGCCTGTTGGGGGTGACGCTGGGCGCGCAGCTGATCGCTGAGCTCAAAGACTTGGGGGAGATCACCATCCGCGGCCAGGGCCACAGCGTCGTCAGTCTGACGCTGTATGCGGTGTACTTCATTTTTCTCGCCGGCGTCGGTGCTTCGATGTGGAAGCGAGGCGTGAGCAGTTTCGAGGTGCTCGACTATGTCCGCCGTGGCCCCTGGGCTCGTGTGCAGCTTCCTCCCTACATCGACTTGCCGCGAGTGCCGCTGACGAAGGTGTCGGCTCTATTGATCGCCTACTCAGGCTTGGTTCTCGGATTTCTGAGCGGGTTCTTGGGGATCAGCGGCGGCATCGCGCTGGTTCCGCTGCTGCTCTACGGTTTTGGCTTTCCATTTCGGCACGCGGCCGGAACCGGCGTCATCATCACTCTAGTCACGGCAGTGGTGGGTACGTTGGTGCACGCGCGAGCCGGCAACATCGAGTTGCGATTGGCCATGGTGCTCCTGGTTGGCTCAGCGATGAGTGCGCAAGTGGGCGCGTTGATCAGCCATCGCTTCTCCGCGCGCGCCCTGCGACGAACGTTGGCCGCGATCGTCTTCGCCACGGCGGCCATGGTGCTCTATCAGCTGGTGCGGGTCGTCGTCTAACAGCTGTCGTCTAGCAGGCGTATACTGGCGGGAGCATGGAACGAAAACACACCTTCAGCGGAGCCCCCTGGGAGCAGACCGTCGGCTATTGTCGCGCGGTTCGCATGGGAAATAGCATCGCCGTCAGCGGCACCGTCGGATTGCGCGACGGCCAGCTTGCTGGCGCCGATGCCTATACGCAGACGCGTCAGGCGCTGCTCAACATCCAAAAGGCACTCGAAGAGCTCAACTCCAAGCTCGCGGACGTCGTGCGCACGCGCATGTACGTGGTGGACATTCAGCGTGACTGGCAAGAGGTCGGCCGCGCTCACCAGGAGTTTTTCGGCGATGTGAGACCCGCGACCACCATGGTCGAGGTGAGGGCCTTGATCGATCCTCAGGTGTTGGTGGAGATTGAGGCAGACGCCATCTGTGGCTAGATTGAGAGTTCATGGCAATCTATGAGGACGTCACCGACATCATCGGCCAAACCCCGCTAGTGCGGCTGAGGCGTCTCTCGGAACAAGTTGGCGCTGAGCTGATAGCCAAACTGGAGGGTGGTAACCCAGCGGGCAGTGTCAAGGATCGCGTCGCACGTGCGATGATTGACGAGGCCGAACGCACGGGTGTGCTTCAGCCTGGCGCGACCATCGTCGAGCCAACGAGTGGCAACACCGGCATCGCGTTGGCGATGATCGCGGCGGCTCGGGGATACCGCATGATCCTCACCATGCCGGAAGCTATGAGCAAAGAGCGGGTGCGCTTGCTGCGAGCTTACGGCGCTGAAGTAGTGCTCACGCCTGGTACGTTGATGAAAGCAGCCGTGGAGCAGGCAATGGCCCTCGGCGACTCCATCCCCGGCGCCGTGATGCTCAAACAATTCGAAAACCCGGCTAACCCACGCGCCCATCAAGAAACCACGGGTCCAGAAATCTGGCGAGATACGGAGGGATCGCTGGACGTCTTTGTTGCTGGCATTGGCACCGGAGGCACCGTCACTGGAGTGGCGCGAGCACTCAAGCCAAAGCTGCCGAAACTGACAGTGGTCGGCGTGGAGCCGAGCAGCTCACCCGTATTGAGCGGGGGCGAGGCGGGCCAGCACCACATTCAGGGCATCGGGGCAGGGTTCGTGCCGCCCGTGCTCGATCTGGAGCTCGTGGATCGACTCGAGCAAGTTTCGGAAGAACAAGCGTTGGCGGCGTCACGCCAGGTGGTACGCAGCGACGGCATCCTGTGCGGGATTTCATCTGGAGCAGCTTTGGCCGCGGCCTTGCGCCTGGCCGTGCTTCCCGAGTTTCAGGGCAAACGCTTCGTGGTGATGTTCCCGGATACTGGCGAGCGCTATGTCACCACGGCTCTATTTCGAGGCCTGAGTTCGTAGCGAACTCCCGCCGATTCAGTTGTACAGAAGCGTAGCACGAGCCGCTGGGGCCGAAGCTCGCTAAGCCGCTTGCCCCAGGAGCCCCGAGCGTTCCATCAGCGCGTCCAGCGAAGGTTCACGGCCCATGAAGCGTTTGTAGAGGTCCATGGGATCCTCGGTATCACCGCGCTCGAGAATGTTGCGACGGAAGGCGTCGCCCACGTTGGGACTGAAGATGCCTTCTTTTCGGAAGCGGGTGAAGGCGTCGGCGTCCAGTACTTCGGCCCACTTGTACGAGTAGTAGCCCGCCGCGTATCCGACGGAGCTGGCGAACAGGTGGGAGAAACTGGCCAACATGGCGTAGTCCTCCGGGAAAGGTGTCGGGGCGTACGCCTGGAGCAGATCACGCGCGTAGGGCAAGAGTGCGCCGTCTTTGGACGCGTCGTAACGGACGTGCAAAGCTAGATCGACCGCGGCGAAGCCGAGTTGGCGCATCATCGCGCTGGCGGCCCGATAGGTTCGAGCCTTGGTCATCTTGGCGAAAAGCTCGTCTGGAATGACGTTACCGGTCTCGTAGTGACGAGCGAAGGTGTCCAGTGCCTCTTTTTCCCAGCACCAGTTTTCCATGATCTGTGAAGGTAGCTCGACAAAATCCCACGCGACGTTCGTGCCTGCCAAAGAGCGGACTTCCACGCGGCTGAGGCAGTGGTGCAACAAGTGCCCGAACTCATGGAACATGGTCGTCAGCTCATCATGGGTGAGCAGGGCGGGGCGGTTTCCGACCGGCGGCGTGACGTTCGTGCAGATCAAGCCCAAATGTGGCGTCAGCTTGCCGGCGGCGACCGTGCCGGAGATGAACGAGTTCATCCACGCGCCGCCACGCTTCTCTTCTCGCGGGAACAGATCCGCGTAGAAGCTGGCCAGGTGCTCACCCTCTGCGGAAAAGATGTCGTACGCCTTCACGTCATCATGCCAGACAGAAAGGGTGTGATTGTCTTTGATCTCGACCGAATACAAGCGGCGTGCGGTTTCGAACAAGCCCTTCATCACGCTATCAATCGGTAGGTACGGGCGCACGGCTTCCTGATCGAAGTCGTACAAAGCTTTGCGCTGTTTTTCGGAGTAGTACCCCACATCCCAAGGCTCCAAGGAGGGCGCGCCACTGCCCTCTAGCTCGCGCTGAAATTCGACCAGCGATTGGGTTTCCTTTTCGAAGAAGGGCTGCGTCTTCGTGCACAGATCTTCGATGAAGTTCAGCGCAGTCTGGGTGCGCTTCGCCATGCGGTCTTCGAGCACGAGCGCCGCGAATTCGTCGTAGCCGAGCAAGACGGCTTGCTCTTTCCGTAGCTCCAAAATGCGTTCGATCAGCTTCACGTTGCTGCGTTCGTTCTTGGAGGCGCGGGTGTTGTAAGCCTTCCACACGGTTTCGCGAATGGATCGGTTTTCCAAATAGTTGAGCACGGGGATCAAACTGGGCGCCTGGAGCGTCAGGCGGTAGCCAGCCTTGCCTTTACTTTCTGCGTCAGCCTTGGCCTGGGCGATCGCAGATTCCGGCAATCCACGGAGTTCGTCCTTAGACTCGATGATCAGCTCGAAGGATGCCGTTTCATCCACCACGTTCTGACTGAACTTGCTGGTCAACTCGGCTAGCTCGCGGCTGATGGCGCGCAGGCGTTTCTTGCCCGCCTCGTTCAAGTCTGCGCCGTTGCGCCGAAACTCATCGATCAGTTTGTGCAGGAAACGAGCTTTTGCGCCCGTCAGTGCCTTGGCCTCAGCAGTATCAGAAAAAGCTTTGAGAGCTTCCCAGAGTTTGGGACGCAGCGGGATGCCCGCGTAGAACGAACTCACTTCCGGCTGTATTTCGTTGTACACCTGTCGAAGCTCAGGAGTGCTGGCTACGGACTCCAGGTGTCCCACCACCCCCATCGCCGTTTCGAGCTGCTCTGTGGAGTAGTCGTAAGCGCCGAGAGTATTTTCGTAGGTGCGTGGCCCATCCACTTCTTCGATCTTCTCCAGTGCGCGCTCTGCCCGTTGCAGCAGGGCATGGATGCCCGGTTTGACGTGCTCTGGACGAATGCGGTCGAACGGGACCTCAAAACGAATTGAAAGTAGCGGATTTTCTTCAGTCATGGCCGGGTTACCAGGAGGGAGCAGTCACTGGGTTACAGAAACAGGTCGATCGTCAATTGAGTTTGTAAGGCGTGATTGAACTCAGGGAAGCCTGAGACGTTCACAATCGAGCCTGTATCTTGGCGCAACGCCTGTCGATTGCCATGTTCGGCTTCGAAAAGTTCTCCGGTCTGCGCGGTGCTCAGGATGAATGACGCAGACAGTGAAACACCGATGCGACCGCTGGCCAGCCAGGTCAAGCCCAGGCTGGCCGGATACTCGATCATCACGCCGGCCTTGTCAGACAGGAATACGTCCGTCCCATCCATGGTTTCCAGCTGCAGTGCATCGGCTTCAAAGCGCGCCCAGCCTGCGCCGACTGCCAGCCAGCCATCAAGTTGTTGGTTCAGGCTCAAGCGGGGGACGAGTTCTACGCTCATCCTCAATCCCCGAAGCGCGACGTCGCTGCCGTATTCGTTTAGCCCCAGGGCATCATCAGACAGTTCGGCCGTGTGATATTCCAAGCCAGCGCCAAGCTTGATGCCTAGCCAGTCGAGCAAGACGATATTGCCAAACCCGCCGAGCAGTGGACCCGGCAGGTATTTCACACGCTCGCCAGTAGCCGGCCGATGCACCACGCCCGCGCCAGCGCCGACAACGAGTTGATACGCCGGCTGCGGGCTCAACTCCGGCGGTGGTAGTGGATTGTCTGGGATAGCGGGCAGTGCGGTTGGCTGGCTAGAGTGACTAGCGTCTGCGGAGTCTTGCGGAGTCTCAGACTTCCCCGCCGACGTGGCGGACTCTGCGTTCGCTAAGCGAGGGCCAGCCGCAACCAGCGCCAGCACCAATGGATACAGGCGGGCTGACGCACGGAACGTGCGATCAAGCGCGTAGGCTGACACCCAGACTCTCCACCGCCTTGACTACCTTCTGATGCTGTTTGTCGACTTGTTTGTCGGTCAAGGTCTTGGCGTTTTCAGGATCCGTGCTGGCCTTCGGATCTCGATAGACCACGCGAAAGCCGAGCGAACGGCGCCCTTCGGCCAGCCCTTTGCCCTTGAACACGTCGAACAACTCCACCGACTCGCACAGCGCGCCCGCGCTGGTGCGGATCGTCTCCAGTAGCTCTCCGGCGGCTAGTTCTTCCGATGCTTCCAACGCGATGTCACGGGTGACCGCCGGCAGCTTGGCAATTGGCTGATACTTGGCCAAGCGGCGTCCCACTTGCTCCACACTGACCAAGTCAATCTCGATCACTTGTACCGGACCCCCCAAGTCGAGCGCGTCGACCACGTCTGGGTGCAGCGGACCAAAGCTACCCACGACCACTCCCTCGATGGACAAGTGGGCGGCGCCCCGAGGGTGCAGATGCTCGACTCCGGCGCGTTGTTGCCCGGCCAGGCTGACCTTCACCTCGCGGTTGGTCATGCGTTCCAGAAGCTCAACGGCGATACCTTTGGTATCGAACACGTCGACCGCCTCTGGGCGGGATAGGTAGCTGGGACGGTCGCCGGCCAAGACCGCGGCAAAGCTTAGGCGTTCTTCGGGCAAGGTATTGAGGTCCTCATCGGAGCGGGGGCGGGCCGACTGCGCTTGTCCGTCCGGGAGCTGCTGCAATGGCGACTGAAATCGCGACGCGAGCGTGAACAAGCGCAGGTTCACTTCGCCGCGGCGTCTAGAGCGCTGCACGACCTCCATCAGCCCGGGCAGCAGACTGGTCGTCAGCACGTTGCGCTCCTCAGTGAGCGGGTTCTTCAGAATCACCGTGGGTGCCGGCGCGCGCAGTTTCTCCAGATCTTTGTCGGAGACGAAGCTGTAGCTGACCGCCTCGCTCAGCCCCAAGCTGGACGCGGTCAAGCGGGTGCGGCGTTCCAGCTGCCCCGCGCTGTTGGGCGTTTGGGGGCGAATCGCCGGCAGCTGTGTTGGGATGGCGTCTAGCCCCACCACGCGCGCGACCTCTTCAATCAAGTCGGCTTCCAAGGACACGTCTGGCCGGTGGCTTGGCACCCGAAAGCGAGCCTCAGCCGCATCAGCGCTCAGCTCTTCAAAGCCCAGGCGCGTGAGGATCTTCCGAGCCCGGGAGAATTCAACGCTGATGCCCAGCAGCTGGTTCAGCCGCTCGGACCGCAACCGGACTTGCGGTGCTGGGGGGAGAGGGCCGTCCGCAAATAGCTGCCCGCTCACCACCCTGCCATCGGCCAGCTCCGATAATAGTGCCGCCGCCCGCGTCAACACCAACTCCAGATGCGCGTAGCCAACGCCACGCTCGAAGCGATAACTCGAATCGGTCTGGATCCCGAGGCGCCTGGCCGTGCGGCGGATACCACGCGGATCGAAATAGGCGCATTCCAGCAGCACGTCCTTCGTGTCGCTGCGAATTTCGCTATCGGCCCCCCCCATGATCCCCGCGAGCGCGGACGGTTTTTCAGCGTCACCAATCACGAGATCGTCCGACTTCAATTCGTGCTGCTCGCCATCCAGCGTCGTCATCGGCTCGGCTTCGTTCGCCAAACGGATCACGATCTTGCGGCCTGCGACGCGCTCCAGATCGAAGGCGTGCATGGGGTTACCGTACTCCAACAGCAGCAGGTTGGTGATATCCACCACATTCGAAATCGGGCGCACCCCGAGAGTGAACAGGCGCCAGCGCAGCCATTCTGGCGAAGGTTTGATGTTCACCCCTTGCACCACAGCAGCGCCGTAGCGCGGGCAGCGCTCAGGCGCCTGATTGTCGACCTGGATCAAGCTTTCCAGCTTGGCGTCTGAGGCGTGCTGGGGTTTTCCTGGATCGGGGAGCTCAAAGTCCAGCTCGAAGGCGGCTGCCACGTCCCGCGCGACGCCGATGTGGCCGAGCGCGTCCGGTCTGTTGGGGGTGACGCCGATTTCGAACACCGTGTCTCGCGCCTCAGGGAAGGCTTTCAAGAAGGGGGTCCCTGCAGCGAAGCGCTCCGCCGCAAACGTCAGTATCCCCTCGGACTCTGCACCTAGTCCGAGTTCGGTCTCGCTACACAGCATGCCTTCGCTGACGACGCCGCCGAGCTTGCGGGGCTCCAGTTTGAGATCGATCGCCGGCAAGTAGGTGCCGAGCGGAGCGAGCACTACCAGCCCACCGGGGGGCGGCACGTTGGTTGCGCCGCAAACCACGGTCTGCTGCTGGCTGCCCACGTCGACCGTGACCAAGCTCAAGCGGTCACGGGCGGGGTGCTTTTCGATCTTCACCACTTCGGCGATCACCAGGCTTTCCAAGCCTAGGCCAAATTCCAAGACCTCTTCGAGTTCGAGGCCCAAATCGGTGAGCTTCTCGGAAAGCACGCTGGGCGAGATCGCGCGCGCGGAGCTTTCAAATCCGGGGACTAGCTGTCGTAGCCAATTGTAGGAGATGCGCATGAGAGCGCGCCTTTTAGCATACGGCGCGGGGCTGCGGGCAATTGGGGCGAGTGCTCAGATCCGCGCTCTTTTTGTGGCGGGAAGTCGCGCGGCGCTCCAGACACTCGGAAGTTTCGTTCCCCTGAACCCATGCGTAGGCACATCCATACCTGAGCCGGCCAGGTTGGACGTTCGTGGACTCAGTCGACGCTGGCCCTCGCTTGCGCCAAGCTCTTTGTCCGGGGTTTTTCCCCGCTTTCTTGTTGGGCACGAGCTCGTTGAGGACCATGGGAGCACCAGTAGAACAAGGGCAAATTCTGGCCGGCAAGTACCGGGTTGACCGCGTCTTGGGTGAAGGCGGCATGGGGGTCGTGGTCGCGGCGACTGATACGGCCCTCGAACGCCGCGTCGCTATCAAATTCCTGCTGCCTGAATATGCGGAGCACACAGAAGCGTCGGTTCGTTTCATGCGCGAAGCACGCGCCGCGGTGAAGATCCAAAGTGAACACATCGCGCGCGTCATCGACGTCAACGAAATGGACAACGGCTCCCCCTACATGGTGATGGAGTTCCTCGAAGGGGGCGATCTGTCTCAAGTGATTGAGCAGCACAAACAACTGCCGATCGATGAGGCGGTGCTCTATACCTTGCAGGCCTGCGACGCGATTGCCGAAGCCCACTCCTACGGCATCGTCCACCGGGACCTGAAGCCAGCTAACCTATTTCTGGCGAAGCAACCCGACGGGTCGTCCAAGGTCAAGGTGTTGGACTTTGGTATCTCCAAGACCACCGTTGTCGGACCTGACACCGCAGATGCTTCACTCACCCGCACGTCGTCCATGATGGGTTCGCCTCTGTACATGTCGCCAGAGCAGATGCGCTCTACCAAAGACGTGGACGCCCGCACGGACATTTGGGCGCTGGGCGTGATCCTGTACGAGCTGTTGACCGGCAAGTTGCCTTTTGATGCGGTGTCGATCCCAGAGCTGTCGGCCAAGATCCTGCTGGAGGATCCCGAGCCCATCCTGCGACCAGACGTTCCTGAGGCGCTCAAAGCGGTCATCCTGCGCGCGATGACCAAAGATCCCAACGCGCGCTACCCGAGCGTGGCGGAGTTCTCGATGGCGCTGGCGGAGTACGCCCCCAAGCGCGGCCGAGCCAATGTTGAGCGCATTTCGCGGCTGTTGACCAACGCGGGCATGAGCCAAAGCGCACTGCAGCTTCCGCCCAGCATCCCGGCGCCGAGCTTGGCAGCGACTCAAATCGAGGTGGATCTCGCCGAATCTCAAGGGGCTCGGGCGCATGCCGGAACGATCGCCGATTGGAGCAACACCCAAGGGCCGCGGACTCAGTCTGGCGGGGGTATGGGCAAGTGGATCGTCGCGGCTTCTGTCAGCTTGCTGCTGATCGGCGGAGGTGCCACGGCGCTGGTCATGATGTCGAGTGGCGGCGCGGAAAGCGAAGCCGCCCTCGCCGCAACTCCGGAATTGCAGCCTGCGCCCGACCCCGTCGAGCAGCCGCAACCCGAAGTGCAACCGGCCGAGCTCGCGGTCGCCGAGCAAGCCACGGCCGAGCGAGCGACGGCTGAAGAAAATGCGGCCGGCGCAGCCGGCGTGCCGCAGGAGGCGGCGTCCGCCCAGGCGGCTTCAGCGGCTCCGCCGCCGGAAGCTCCGCCCAAGCGCGTGGCGCCTCGCCCCAAGCCCATCAGAAAGCCGAAGCCAGTCGCCCAAAAACCAACACCGCCGCCCGCAAAAACCACGAAAAAGCCCTCTTTGAGGGACAAGTGGGGCGGCCGTAAGTAACATCGCGTAGGTAACATGAGCTGAGTGCGGCGGAGGATCGCGCTTCGTTTGGGAGGTTGAGCATTGGCGGTTAATCACTGGCAGGGGCGGACGGATAAGCGCAGCGGGCGTGCAGGGCTTTGGTGGGCATTCCTGCTGTTGGTGAGCAGCTTCAGCTCAATCGCAAACGCCGGTCCTTCGGCAGCTGACCGGGCCACCGCAGAAGCCTTGTTCGATCAGGCGCTGAAGCTGATGGAGGCGGGCAATCCCCAGCAAGCTTGTCCGAAGCTGGAGGAAAGCCAACGTTTGGATCCGGGTGTCGGCACCTTGCTCTACTTGGCTGATTGCTATCGCAGCGTTGGACGTACGGCGAGCGCCTGGGCCACATTTCTTCAGGCTTCCTATGACGCCAAGTCAGAAGGACAGTCGGATCGGGAGCAAATCGCTCGTGAGCAGGCTGCCGCCCTCAAGCCCCAGCTCAGCAACCTGGTGTTGGTGGTCGAGGACAAAGACACCCCCGGTTTGACGATCACCAACGACGGCCAAGAGCTAGGTCGCGCGTTGTGGGGGAGTGAAGCGCCGGTCGATCCGGGCGAGCACACGTTGGTCGCCGAGGCGCCAAACAAGAAGCCCTGGACGGCCACGATTCTCATCCCAGAGGGCCCAGCGTCGACGGAGATCAAAGTGCCGAGCTTGGAGGATGCCCCAGTCGAAGCCGCCCCCGCGACTCCCGTGGAGCCTGCTGCACCAGCACAAGCTGAGGCCCCGCCAGCGGAACCGGTCGCGGACACCGGGGGCGGAAGCGCTCAAACCACGTGGGGGTGGGTGGCTGTGGCTGCGGGTGGAGGAGCCCTGGTTGGCGGCGGCCTGTTTTCGATGTTGGCGCTCTCGGATAACGGCCGTGCTGACGACCACTGTCGTCGCAATGATCCGACTCTGTGCGCCGACCGCGGCGTGGAGTTGGGGGAAAGCGCTCAAGACAAGGCTCAGCTCGCTACCATTCTCAGCGGAGCTGGGGCAGCACTGGCCGTGACGGGTGTCGTATTGCTCCTGACTGCTCCGGATGATGCCGACACGGCTGCACTGCATTTGGCGCCCGCCGTTGGAAAATCCAGCGGTGGGCTCAGCGTTTACGGCAAGTTCTAAAAAAGAGCCCCGCCCGACTGCCGTCTAGTGGCAGTTGTTCCCGCGTTGCTAATGCCTGGCGTTGCGCGGCCGTACTCTTGGTACGGTGCTTTTCGCTCAGCCCCCAGTACAGAAGTCCGGCGTCGATGTCGGCGTAGCCTCTGGTGACAAACTCCTGTCCACAGAGCAACGCGCTCGTGTCATGTCGGCATTTCGCATTCAGATCGTGCTGACGCTGTTCGTTTTCGTTCTGGTCGCGGCGCTGAGCGCACTGATGTTTCTCCTGGTGACGCGAATCTTCGACACCATCACCCCAGGTATCGAAAATAGTTTGCGTTGGAAGGCGCAGCGAGGCGCCGCGGAGCTGGCGAGCGTGTCCGAGCTGGGGCTGGTGGTTTCGGACCCGCAGGTGGTTCTCGACGCGGCCGCCGACTACACCAAGGACCCAGATGTACTGGTTCTGGTAGCTGTCAACGCCGAGGGCGAAGTGGTGGCCTCCCATGGCCAAGCATTCGATCTCAGCTTGTTGTTTGCGGGCGCCAAGCAGCGCGTGGCGTCAACGGAGCAGTTCTTCATCGCTTGGGACGAAGCGACCATCGAGGGCGCGGCGGTTGGCAAAGTCGGGTTGGTGGTGTCCAAAGCGCGATTGCGCGCCGGCAAAGAGTTGAAACAACAGATGCTTTGGGCGGCGGCCATCGGCTGTGGCGGAGCGCTGGTGAGCTGCCTGCTGTTCGCGGCGATTTACCTGACTCCACTGGTGCGCGTGACCCGAGAGGCCTTTCGCAGCCTGGAAGAAAAGACGGTTCAAGCCCTGGAGGCGACCCGCCTGAAGAGTGAGTTTTTGGCGAACGTCAGCCATGAGCTTCGGACTCCGATGAATGGGATCATCGCCACCTCGGAGCTGCTGATCGCGCGCGCCGAGGATGAGCGACAGCAAAAGCACGCGCGGATTGTCTTGAAAAGTGGCGAAGCGCTGCTCGAGCTGCTGAATGACATCCTCGATTTCTCAAAAGTCGAGGCCGGCAAACTTGAGCTCAAACCAGAGCCTTGTTCACTTTCGGAACTGCTGCCTGAATGTCGAGAGCTGTTGGCTCTGAAGGCGAGTGCCAAGGGCCTGCAGCTCGACGTCCTGGTCGACGAAAGGCTGCCAAAGTGGCTTCGTTTGGATAGGCAGCGCGTGCGTCAGGTGCTGATCAACCTGATGGGCAACGCGATAAAGTTTACGCAGCAAGGGCGTGTGACAGCCCGCTGTCGGGGAGACGACCAACACGTGCTGTTCGAGGTGCAGGACACCGGCGTCGGTGTGGCTGAAGCCGATCATGCCAAGTTGTTCGAAGTGTTCTCTCAGGTCGATGGATCGTATACTCGAAGGCAGGGTGGCACCGGCCTGGGCCTGGCCATCTGCAAACGATTGGTCGAAATGATGGGCGGGCAAATCGGCGTGGAAAGCGTTGTGGGGGAAGGTAGTACCTTCTGGTTTCGCCTTCCCATGCAAGCCTGCCAAGCGCCACGCGTTTCGACCTCAGGGCGGCAGAGACCCAGCGTCGCCATGGCAAGTTCCCAAGAGCGCCCGCATGTGCTGTTGGTGGAAGACAACGAAGTCAACCAACAGGTGATGTTCGAAGTGCTGAGCCAACTCGGGGTACAGGTCTCCCTTGCCGCGGATGGCGCGCAAGCGGTTGACGCCGCGCGCCATCAAGAGTTTCAAGCAATCTTCATGGACTGCCAGATGCCGGTCATGGACGGCTATCAAGCGACGAGGGAGATCCGACAACGCCTGGGCAACACCCGAGTGCCGATCATCGCAGTGACGGCCCACGCCATCGTCGGTGATCGCGAAAAAGTGCTATCGGCCGGGATGGACGACTACTTGACGAAGCCGGTGGCAAGAAACGATATTGTCCGAGTATTGGACAAGTGGGTTGGCGGCTCGACGAAGCCATCTGAGGCAACTCCCGAGTCGGGCTCGGGGAGCGCTCCGCGGAAAGCGCCGGACGCCCAAGCACCCGCAAAGGACCAAACGTCCGCTGCCTCCTTCAGCGAAGAGGCTCCCGCGGTAGATCCAACGGTCATTCGCAGTCAGAAAGTGACGGAGCTCTTTCTCAAGCATGTTCCAAGCCAAATCAAAGGCATCGGCGAGGCTGTTGAATCCGGTGACGCGGCGCTGCTGAAGGCCCGAGCTCACAAACTCAAGGGGAGCTCCCACGCTGTCGGAGCCAGGAGCATGGGCGAAATTTGCCGGCAGCTCGAGCCAAACCCTGATCAGGCTCGAGAGCTGTTTAGCCAGCTGCAGCATGAGTATCAGCGTGTCGAGCAAGAGCTGCGGGGCCGGTTGCCGGAGGCCAACGCATGAGCTCAACCCACAACGTACTCGTCATTGATGATGACGAGATCATGCTAGCCGTGATCGAAGAACTCTTGGAGGCTCATGGCTACCACGTGGTCACCATGGCTTCTCCGATCGGCGCGACTCGGACAATCTTGAAAGAGAACATCCACCTCGTGGTCGTTGACTGGCGCATGCCGGTGATGGAAGGGGATCGCCTGGTGGGGCTGCTGCGCACTTGGGAACGCGTGCGTGAACTGCCCGTGGTTCTGATTTCCGGCGACAAGCGCGAAAGTCTGGAGCGTGTCGCCCGGGGCCTTTCCGGCGTGTCCATTGTCAGCAAATCTCAGATGGATGACGAATTGCCTGCCGCGGTGAACGCGGGCCTTGGCGGAGTTGAGACGGAGACTCGCCGCTATTCAACACGTCCCACGACGGCGGGGGCCAGCATTCCCGCGGCGGCCGTCGAAAGTTTCTACGATCGCTTGGCAAAACGGCTGCGTGAAGCCTCGGAGCTGTGGCAGGTCATCTGCGGCGGGGATGGACGACATCGCGAGCTCGATTTTCTGATCGACATGGTACATGGCCAAGCCCAACTGTTGGCGCTCTCGGAGATGGCGAACTTGATTGCCGAGATCCACAGCGTGACGCGCAAGGTCGCCGAGGGGGGAGGGCTCACGCCACTGGTGCGCAGCTCGGTGAGCAGAGCTCTACATACCGCCGCCACCCTACCTGGTCTTCAAGAGGACGGCATTCAGGTCGACCTGCATCCGGTGATTGCCAAACTGCGGGCGGCCAGCCAGAGCTTGAGCGCCTAGAGCACGGATCAGTTTGATTTGCCGCAGCAATCAAACTGATTGCTGCTCTAGAGCACGTCTGGGCCAGCGTGCGAATCTGAGGAGCTCTAGCTCGGGAGCGGTAAGTGCTGGAGATAGTTGGGCAATGTGCCTAGCTGAATGCGAATTCTCAGTCGCCAATCCGGTCGCCATACTGATTGCTGAGATGACGATTAGCAGCGCGATTTCAAACCCCGATTTTTCCCTTGAGGACGCCCGCACCCAGTTCTACGCGCGGGCAGGCTTGCCCCCAGACGGGGGGCTTTCCAAGTCTTGGGTGGTTGTTCATATCGGAAAGCTACCGCTCGCGTTTCCCAACGCTCCTTCCCGCAAACGCGCGGTGCCGTTTCACGACGCGCACCACATCCTCACGGGTTTCAAAACCGACATACGTGGCGAAACGCTGATCAGCGCCTGGGAACTCGGTGCAGGCTGCGGCAACAAGCTGGCGGCCTGGGTGCTGAATGGCCTCGTGTTGCCGCTGGGGCTGCTCTATCACCCAAAAGAGCTGCTGCGAGCGTACGCTTGGGGAAGCAGATGCGTCACCCTGTACGGCTTCGAGCGGATCGAGCAGGTGCTGTCCCGGCCCGTCTCGGAGTTACGCTCCGAGCTCGGACTGGACCAAGCTCCACCGGAGCCGACGCGCGCAGATCGATTGGGCCTGGTCCGCATGCTACTGCTGAGTTTGACGCTGCACACACTCCATTTGGCGTTGCTGATTGGAGTGGCACTCGTGCTGGCTCGACTCGTGGGAATTTCAACCTTTGGTTGAACGTTCGTACTTGAGATAGCCGTGCGCGATGGAAAGCAGTTCACCGCGCAGACGTGGCACGTCTAGCTCAGTCTCCACCCGTAGACGCGCTAGCATCACCGCTCTGCCGCCCCAAACTAGCGCGTGCGCGGCGAACGCGGGATCGAGATCACGCCGGAACTCGTGGCGACGCGCTTGTAGAAAGTCGGCGAACTCTTCGGCGATGCAATCCATCGCGCGCTGTACCGCCTCCAGCCGCTGCGTGCGCTCGAGCACCTGCACGATCTCTCGCAGAAAGGCCCGCTGCTCCGCGGAATCGGGCAGCAGCGTGTTCAACAGGTTGGCCGCCGCTTCTTCGAACGGGGCGTCACGGTGGGCGTTCAGCACAGCTCGAACAGCTTGGATATCCTGCTCCAACCTGCGATCAATCAGCGCGGCGATCACGGCTTCTTTGCCGGGGAAATACTGATACAGCGAGCCGATGCTGACGCCCGCCAATTTCGCGATTGTGGTGGTGCTGGTCTTGTCGAATCCACGCAGGGAGAGCAAACGTTCCCCAGATTCGATCACGGCGTTGACCAATTCGCGGGCGCGGGATTGACGCGGCGTTCGGCGCGCTTGGCGAGATCTTGTAGGACTCACACGCAGCAGTATAGTGCCCCCATGAAGGACGTCATCGTCTACGGACTCGGCGAATTGGGGCGTTTGCTAGCGGGAGGAGCTTTGCGTGCGGGGTACCGAGTCACCCCCCTGGTGCGCGGAGTTGAGCCGGAAACGATCCTGAACGCCACCCACGTGGCCGCGCCGATCGTCGTGTGCGTTGGCGAAACGGAGCTGCCCGCCGCGATCGAGGCGTTGCCAATCCCCGCTCGCTCTCGACTGATCCTGCTGCAAAATGAGCTGTTTCCTGATGTTTGGGCGCCCCTGAGCGTGCAGCGCTTGACGCTGATGGTGCCCTGGCTGCTGCAGAAGAAAGGGCAGCCGCAGATCCAAATGCGAACGACCCCAATCTATGGTCGCTATGCGGAATTCTTGGTCCAGGTGCACGAGGCGCTGGGGCTAGGTTGCGAAGTGTTGTCCGACGAGCGCCCAATGCACGAAGCGCTCGCTGCCAAGTACGCCTTAATCGTGGCCATCAATGCGCTTGGGTCTTTGCAGAACCGAACCATGGGGCAGTGGTTGCAGCAGGCGCCAGCAGCTGTCGAGGCACTGACGCGGGACGCTGCTGCAATTGCCGCCGCCCGTTTGCCTGACGCTGATTCGACGCACTTGGCGGAAATCTCGCTACCGCAGGTTCAATCGGCCATGCGCTCCCTTGAAAACATCCCGAGTGCTGGGCGCACGGCTGCACAAAGAGTTGAGCGCGCGCTAGAAGTAGCGCGCGCTCATTCGGTTTCGGTGCCGGCGCTGGAGCAGGTAGCGCGCGGCGAGTTGCCTTCGCCCTGAAGTCAACCAGGAGCAGCTAGAGCGTTGCCCCTGGTTGATGGCCCCTGACCTACTCCTTCGGAGCTGCTGGGGCCGCGGGCGCTGCCGGGGCCTTGGGCTCAGCCGCCTTGGGCTGAGGAGCGGGTGCCGGAGCTGGTTTCTTTTCGGGGGCTTTCTTCTCTTCGGCTTTCTTCTCAGCTTTGACGGGGACGTCGGACTTCTTCTCGTCTTTAGCTTCGGCCTTTTCGTCAGCGGCGTCGTCCTTGTCTTCGTCCTTGCTGGCCTCTTCGTCCTTTTCTTGGAACTTGCTGGCGTCAGCGGTTGCCCAGTCCGCAGACCAAGAACTGATGCTGAAAATGGTGTCCAGGTTGTTGGCCTTGACCCAGCGGCTGGAGCCCTCGGCGTTGTCACCTACGTTGAGTTCGTATTTCTGGCTGCCGCCAGCGAGCTCGATCGTGACGGTGGCCTTGGGTTCCGTGAGCCCAACATCGGCCTCGGTTTGTCCGTCGCCGAACTTCGAAGCGTTGAGGGACTTGTAGGCGCGCAGCATGTCGTCGACCTTGCTGCCCTTGAAGCGCTCAATAGCTTTGCCGTCCAAGGTGCCCAGCCACTTGTTGTCTTCGCGCTTGAACTCGAACTCGCCGTTTTCGTTCTTGATGCTGATGCGCTCAGCATCCTTGTCTTTGAACTTGAACACGCTCTTGTTGCGCCAAGCGTCGACGTCACGGTCGTAGAGATACTTGGAGTACCCCTTGGCCACGAATACGCCGTCTTTGCCGCCGATGCGCACCATCTGGCCGCGGCTGCCCGAGTCGCCCACGTACAAGTCTAGGACGACCTCATCGCCTTTTTTGAAGACCGCGTGCAGGGCTTTCTCGTCGTTGACGCCCCACTTTTCGTAGGTGTCACTGCTGCTGCTGATCGTCTCTTGAGTCTTGAGCTTCTCCAAGTTGTCCAACAGCGATTTTACGTTGGAAGCGTTGGCCTGATACTTCAGCGGCTCAACGAGCTCCCATTCGTCCTTGTCGTCCTCAGCCTTGTCGCCCTCAGCCTTGTCGTCCTCAGCCTTGTCGTCCTCGGCCTTGTCACCGCCCGAGCTGACCTTCTTCAGTACGACTTTTTGTTCGGGCTTGGCTTCAGTGCCACCACCGCCGCCAGCACCCTCTTCGGCCTCTTTGGCAGGACGGAAGATCTCGATGGTATCGATGCTCTTCTTGGTTGCTTCGTCGACGGTGATCGACGGCAGATCAGCACCTTTGGCTGAAAGACTGTGGGCGACGGCGTCTTTCTTTTCGTCCTGTTGTTGGAGGTAGACGCCGGCTCCCAACGCGACCAACACCACCAAGGCGATGTACAGTTTCTTGCTACTGTCCATGATCAGTCCTTTCAGGCGAGCTTGAGTTCAGCTTGCTTGACGTTGCGGGTTCTCCAGCGGAACAGCCCGAATAGGCCGAACAAGAAGGGGATGCCCAGGGTGAGCGTCCATTCGATGCTCTTCTGAGTGTTCTTGCGCTCGGCTTTCATGCTGTCCTCGATCTTCTTGAGTTCTTCCTCGGTGGCGTCGACCGGGATCTCTTTAGGATCGATTTTGGCGTACTTTAGATTCGGGTCTTGGATGATCTTAGCGCTGACCTCCAAGAGATCTTGATCACCCGTCATCCAGTCCAGGGTGTTCTTCACACCGAGGATGGTGTTCGTCATGTAACGCTGGGCGTAGGGGCCGGCGATGGCGATTAATGTTTGGTCCCCACCGACGTTGCCGAACATAGCGAATTGGCCCCCCAGTTCCGGCCCATTGCCAGAATAGGCGAACGGGTTGGTGATGAACTGGCTCGACGCGATTAACAGTACACGAGAAGGCTCCGGCGCAGTTTCTGGTACGTCGATGCCCTTGTTGTCTTCGCTGCCGGCGAAGGCGCTCTTGAGCTTGCCCTCGGCCACGGCCGCAATCACGTGCTGCTCAAATGGAGGCTTCGGCTCCCAACCTTTTTGCTTCAGCGTCAGGTCGATGCTTTCATCGGTGACGATGGTGGTGTTGGGCGTCGTGCGGGCGACCGCCTTGATGGTGACGTCTGCAGGCTGCTTGTCTTTCAGGAGTTCGATGCTCGACGGATAGGGAAACGCGGCCTCATTCAAACGAAAGAACGACGCGAAGGTGGTATCCAGCGTGCGCTCGTCTTCCTCGAAGCGTGGATCGTCTGCGACGTGGGCGACGGGTGGGTGTCGCACGGAAGTGAAACCGCCCTGGGCAGGGACGATGATCTGAAACTGCGCCCCGTAGTCCAAGAGCAGATTGTTCTGCAGATTCATGCCGTAGCCACCGACCAACTTCTCCAACCCGTGAGTGCTGAAGGTGGCTTTCATCTGGGGGTCGTTCGGCTTGATGTTGACGGCCGACGCGATCACGGTCAGCGCTTTGCCGCCGAGCATGACGAACTCGTCGATGCGACGCAGTTCTTCTTCCGTGTAGTCTTTCTGCGGCTGAGTCACGATCAGGCCAGCCAGGGTGGCATCGATGGGCTCGTCGGCTTTCAGCTCCACATCCACAATCTCGTAGAAGGGGAAGTACTGGTCCAGAATGCCCTTGAGGTTGGCGCCGCCTTGGCCGCCACCTTGACGCGGCATCAAGTTGGTATCGGTGAGCTTCAGCTCATCCTTGCCGGTGACCACACCGATGCGGTGCTTGATCTCATCCGCCTTGTCTCGAATTTCACGAATCTTGTTCGTGAGCAAGAACTCGAGTCCGTGGGAGAAACGCGGGTCGAGGGGGACGGTGCCCTTCTCACTACCGTACTTGATCACGATACCGAGATAGCCCATTTGGATGGCAGCGCCGTCATCGCCGGTGTCTGCTTGAGAGGCGAACTGCATGGGCTGCAGGCCAGCATCTTTGGCTTGCTGCTTCAGTTCGTCGGTTTTGGCTTCGATCAAGGTGTATTTGAAGTTGGCACCAGCGGCCTCATACTCGCTGAGCAGGCTGTTCAGGTCGTCCACGTAGACTTCCAAGCGTGCCAAGCCGCGGGTCACGTAGGCGTCGACCTGCATCGGCTCTTTCAGGCTCTGGACCAGTCGCTTGCTGCCCTCAGACAGGGTGTAGCGATCGTTGGCCGTGGCGTCCCAGCGCTTGCTGGCACCCGCGGAGAAAACGTTGGCGACCACCACGATGGCAGCCAGCACGATCAGGTACAGGCCCGTTTCAGTAGCTACTTTGCGTCGACTCGAATTAGTAGACATCTCTCAAGCCCACTTTCTGCTTTCCAGCTTGCGGAACGCGAGCACCAAGCACAGTGCCGCGATGCTGCCGAAGTAAACAATATCTCTGGTTTCCACCAAGCCGCGCATGAAGCCGGCCATGCGAGTCTCGAAGCTGACGTAACGCAGCACCTCACCGAGTGTGCCTCCCATCCAGTCAGCACCGCGACCCAAGTACCAGGCGATCAATAAAACGAAGAAGGTGATGAAGAAGGCCACCGCCTGGCTGTCCGTCACGGAGCTCACCAAGAGGCCGATGGCGACCGCGGCAGCGCTGAACAAGATCAGCCCCAAGTAGGCGCTTTGCACCGGGCCCCAATCCAGGCTGCCCAGGTGCCAAGGCTTCCAGAACATCGCGATGGGGTACACCAGGGTAGCCAGCAGCAGCGTGAGCACGAGCCCCAACGCGCCGATGTACTTGCCCAGCATCACGTCACTGTCTTTGACTGGTAACGTAATCAGCATTTCGAGCGTGCCGCTGCGCTTCTCTTCAGCGATCAATCCCATGGTCACCACGGGCACGACCAGCATGCTCAATCCGGGCGGCACGTACTTGAACAAGTTGTTCATGCTGGCGCGGTCTTCCGCCCAGAAACCACCATCAAACTGAAAGAACATCAGACCCAAGCCCAGAAAGCTCAGGCAGATCACCACGTAGGCTACGGGTGAATCGAAGTATGAGCGAAACTCGCGCTTCGCGATCGTCAGCATGGGAGACATCAATCAGTCCTCCTTCTTGGATTCATCGGAATCGTCTTCGGACTCGTCGTCGCTGTCATCAGTATCGTCGTCCGAGTCATCGTCATCGTCGTCATCATCGTCGCCGCTCCAGTCGCCCCCGCGATCCAGGCGCTCATCGCCGCGGGTCAGGTCGCGGAACACGCTGTCCAGACTTTGGGCGTCGCGCTGCAGCTCGAGCAGCGTCCAACCCTTGGACACCACCAGGCGGAACAGCTCAGCACGCATGTCGCCTTCTTGCTCGCCGACGACCTCGAACTTGTGCGCGGTTTCGTCGGTGGGTTTCTCGGCGACGCGTTGGCTGCCCTTCAGCTCTTCGAGCGCCGCCTGCACCTCAGCCGCGCTGGGGGGGCGTCCACCGTTTTCGACGTGCTGTTCATCGATCGTCAGGGTGTAACGCACGGCGCCGCTGCGGGCGCGGATGTCGTCCAAGTTGCCGTCGGCGACGATCTTGCCTTTGCTGACAATGATCGCTCGCGCGCAGGCTTCTTCGACTTCCGATAGATTGTGGGTGCTGAGCAGAATCGTGCGGTCTTTGCCGATCTCTTTGATGTACTTCAGCAGCTCAGCTTTTTCGTTGGGGTCCAGGTCCGCGGTCGGCTCGTCCAAGATCAAGATCGGCGGATCGTGGATCAAAGCCTGACCCAGGCCGACGCGCTGCCGGTAACCGTGTGACAGGTTTCCGATCGTCTTACCCAAGACTTGATTGAGGCCGCACACCTCGACCACTTTCTTGAGGCGAGCCTTGAATTGACCCGGGTCGAGGGAACGGATCTGCGAAGCGAACTCCAGATATTCCCAGACGTTCATGTCTTGATACAGCGGAGCGCGCTGCGGCAGATATCCGAGCTTCTTGCGCACTTCGAGCGGCTTGTCGAACACGTCGAACCCGTGCACCTTGGCGCTGCCGCCATTCGGTGAGATGAAGCAGGTCAAGATCCGCATGGTCGTGGACTTGCCGGCGCCGTTGGGTCCCAGAAACCCGACGACCTCACCTTTGTTGACCTCGAAGTTGATACTGTCCAAGGCCTTTACAGAACCGAAGTTCTTGCTGAGGGATTCCGCCTGGATCATCACGTCACTCATGGCGTTTGTTCCCCTTTCGAAGAGTAGAGTCTGCTTGCATCACTGATGTTCATCACTGAGTTCCTTACTTGCGGCGGCATCGTCACACCCGCGCCCGAGCCGCCACCGGCCTCCGCATCTGTCGCGAGGGCGCGGCATCGTACCGGCGGGTCTGGCACTGTCAACACGTGGTCGAAGCGCATGATCGAGCGCCAGAAACCAGCGTCTCAAACCCGTATTCCCGGCTATGTTCGCGGAGTTGAGCGCAGGCAGCCAGGACGGCGCGTTCCGTTGTGGGTGCAACCCGCGGTGGCGGCGTCTCGCGGCAGCGCGTTCAGCCAGCCTGGTAGCCGCTGACCAGTGACTGCGCGAGTAGCCCCCAGCCGTCGGCTGCCACGAACAACAGCAGTTTGAACGGCAGGCTGACTTGAGTGGGATTCATCATCTGCATGCCCAGCGCCAGCAGCACATTTCCCACCACCAGATCAATAACCAGGAACGGTAAGAATATCGCAAACCCTAGAGCGAAGGCTTCGGTGAGTTCCGTCACCATGAACGCGGGAATGAGGACACGGAAGTCCTGTTCTTCTACTTCGTCGCCGGAGGTTTTGCGGGCGAGGGCTAGAAAGCGTTTCTTCTCTGTCTTGGAACCGTTGGCGAATAAGAACGCCCGCATGGGTTCTTTCGTGCCGTCCAGCACGGCGTCGATCACTTCGGCCGTGCCGGTGATTTCGCCCCGCAACAGCGGGCTGAGCTTATCGCCGATCTTCTCCCCCACCGGGGCCATCGCCAGCACCGTCAGCGCCGCGCTCAATGCCATGATCAACGTGGTGCTAGGCACGCTTTGGGCACCAATCGCACTGCGTGCGATGTGCAAGACCGTCGAGATCTTGACGAAAGCGGTCAGCGCCATGAATGCGAACGGCAACAGGCCGACCAGCGCCAGCCCGAGGACGAGTCCGATCGGCTGCGAAAATAGTGGTTGAGTCACGCCTCGGACTTCCGTTTTTGGTCAACAGGTGAGGGGTCGGGCGAAGGGGCGGGCTCGCTGCTCGTCTCTGAAGTGGTGGTCGATGATACCGGCGGCGAAGGCCGGCCCAGCGCCTGCTGGAGAACAACGGAAAAACTCTTTGGCCGCTCGGTTGTGGTCTCTGGCAGCTCAGCCGCGTCCAGCTCAGCCAGTTTGGTGACCCCGGCTTCACTCGTTCCAACCACGAGCAGCTTGTCGCCGATTTTTACCAGACAGATCGCCCGGCGAGGTTCGAGGGGCAGTCTGCCCAGCAGCTGCATGGGGCCGCGCATCTGGGGGACCCCAAAGCGTCGCCCGGCGTACAAAATTGCCCAAGCCAGGGCTACCACGCCGAGCAAGGTGACCCCCGTCTGCACCACATACTGTGCGATCGGCGACATGGCGGGCGAGCCTAGTGGCGATCGGCGATCTGCGAAAGCGCCGAAATGGCTACCTCGTCCTGGGGTCGGGGTGCTCGCTTGGTGCCGGGTAGGGGTTGGGTGGCCGGAGCATTGACACGTCCAGTCCAGCAGGTTACCGCGCCTGAGCTCGTGGCCCTGATTGTTCAAAAATACGGAGGAACTTCGGTCGGCAGCCTGGAGCGGATGGAGGCCGTGGCGCGGCGCGCCATCGCGACCCAGGCCCAAGGCAATCAGGTCGTGGTCATCGTCAGTGCCATGGCTGGGGAGACGAACCGCTTACTGGGCCTGGCCCACGAGATCCAAGAGACTCCCTCCGCCCGGGAGTTGGACGTGTTGGCTTCCACCGGTGAGCAAGTGAGCTCCGCTCTGATGAGCATGACCATCCACAAGCTCGGCGGGAACGCTCGAAGCCTGTTGGGTCACCAAGTCCGCGTGCACACGGACGGCGCCTTCACCAAGGCGCGCATCCACACGATTGACGGCTCGCGATTGCTGGAGGCAGTGAACGAGGGCGACATCGCCGTGGTCGCGGGCTTTCAAGGCGTGGATTCCAAGGGCAACATCACGACGCTGGGTCGTGGCGGTTCCGATACGACCGCCGTGGCGATTGCTGCCGCGATCAACGCGGACGTGTGTGAAATCTACACGGACGTTGACGGCGTCTACACCACGGATCCGAATCTGTGCCCCAGCGCGCGGCGCATCGACAAGATCGCCTTCGAGGAAATGTTGGAGCTGGCGTCCCTCGGGGCCAAAGTATTGCAGATCCGCTCCGTTGAGGTAGCGATGAAGTATGGAGTGCCCATCCATGTGCGCTCCAGTTTCAGTGAACGGTCAGGAACCATGGTAGTTGGTGAAGAAGGACTCGAATCGGTCGTCGTGCGCGGCGTCGCGTATGACAAGAACGAAGCCAAGGTGCAGCTGGTGAGCGTGCCAGATAAGCCCGGTATCGTTGCGGATCTGTTCGGCATGTTGGCGAAAGAGAACGTCAGCGTGGACATGATCATTCAGACTGCCTCTCACGGCGGTACCGGATTCACCGATGTGACCTTCACGGTGCCTAAGACCGATCTGACGCGGGTCCGCGACTTGCTGGAAAACCACGTCAAAGAGATCGGGGGTAGCGGCGTGGAGGTCGCGACCGATATCGCCAAGGTGTCGATCGTCGGGTTGGCGATGCGCACCCACGCGGGCGTCGCCGCCCAGATGTTCGACTTGCTCGCCAAGAGCGGCGTGAACATCCACGCCATCAGCACCAGCGAGATCCGCATCAGCTGCATCATTTCCGAGGAGTTTGTCGAACGGGCGGTGCAGGCGTTGCACGACGGGTTCGGTCTGGACAAGCTGGGCAGGACGATCGCCCCTCCCCCGAATGTGTGAGCCGCGAGCCCGCGCGCACTTGTTCAAGTGCGTTCGAGGGGCATCAGCTGCATGTTGACCAGCGCCACGCGCTCGGCGGGGGCAGACTCGGCGACGATCGAGCGCATCTCACGAAAATACGCCAGGTGCAGCTCCTCCAAGCGTTGGTAGTCTTTTTCGGATACCGTGAATAGGTTGTAGGAAAATCTCCCGGCGCCGCCCTCTTGTAGACGCTGCAGCGCGATCTTCGCCCACCAGGCTTTGAGTTGGTTGCTCGCTTCGGGATCTTGTCGCGTGTCGATCGACTGCACCTCACGCACGCGGTAGAGCCCGTCAATGCGCTCCACCTGGCCGGCGATGGTCAACGCCTCAAGGCATTCTTCTTCTTGAGTGATGCTGAGCCCGAGGCGACTGGCGATCCAACCTTGGGGATGCTGTTTGAGCTTTCGGTAGCGCTCCGTTTCGAGCAACCGCAACACCGCGTGGGACCACGGCAGCTCATACGCCGCTTGCCTGGCTGCCTGCAGCTCGCGCCACGGTTGGGCCAAGCTCGGCAGCTTGCGTGGGTCGACGAATGCGGAGATCCAGTCGAGCAAACGTAGCGACAGGGCTTCGATCAGTTTGAGGAAGTCGGGCAGTTTGGGCTCGGCTTGGGCCTTGAGCCAACGCGAAACAGCGAACCGGCTGAAGCCGCTGCGTTCCACAATCTCCGTGATGGAGCTCTTGCCGCGCAGGTCACCGAGCAGACGCGCCACGCCCTCGGGGCTGGCGGGGCTGACGTCCGTCATCCACGCGGGCTCACTGCGATAAAACTCCGACAGCGCCGCTTTCACATCCACGCCCACCCGTTCAGCGAGCCATAGGAATTTGGCGGCCGTCGGCCAGCGGCGTCCGGACTCCCAGGTGTAGAGCACGTTGCTCTTGGATTTGAGGCGTCGGCTGAGTGCCTGCTGGGAACGGCGTCCGCGTAGGGCTCGGATCAGCTCCGAAGCCATCTGGGCGTAGGCTTGATCAGACTTCACGCGCACGCTCCTTCGAAGTTTTCATCGTTTTCACGGGTTTGAGAGCTCGATTTATAACAGTTTCGCACATTATTGCGCCGTCCTGGTCGAATAAATGTGCGAAACGGACCTGGTAAGCTTCATTCAGGAGGTGCAGACTCATCCTAGACGCGAACGGCGGCTTTCCCGATGAGACGTTTTCTCCACCTCCTGACTATTCCCCTCGCGCTTTCACTGGGCGTCGCCTGCGGTGACGCGACCAGCGGGTCCGGTGACCAAGGGCAAGCCCCCGGCGCCATCTCCATTGCCTATGGAGGGCAAACGGGCGCCGAAGTGGGCATCAACTGCAACTTCGATTCCCCCTTGGAGCTAGAGCTCGACCAAGAATCCGAGCTCGGATTTAGCGCCAACGATGTGCTGGCTGAGATGGGTGGCAGCTACGAAGACACCTGGACCTGGGCTGACGGGAGTACCAGCGTTGCAACGCTCAAGCTGGAGCATCGCTCAGGCGACGTGCTGTACCGACAGAGCCAACCCCTGCCCGACCTTCCCGAAGAGGGACCGCCTTGCGCTCATCAACTGGAGATCCCAGCGACGCTGACGCTCAGCACCGATGACGGACGGCTGGATGAGCGCTGGCCGGTTCGGCTCGTGACGTCCAATGGTACTTGGGCTGAGCTGTCCTCTGCCGAGCCCATCGAGCAACTGCGCGGTTCATATCGCGTGGAGCAAGAGGTTGTTGGCTACTTGATTTGGTTCCGATACCAAGACGCGGCCATCATCGGAGAACTCGGTGCTGAGTTGAAGCAAGCGGTCCCGCCGACTTCCGACCAGTTACTTCCGATCAATCAAGTTCAGATCGGCGTCTTTGGAGAGCTCGAGTCAGCGCCGGAAGATGCGCTGAGTTCGGAAGTCTCCGAATAGTCAACCAGGACCGTGAGGTCCTGTTCACATCTAACAACAGTCCCCAGAAACACAACTTCCGGCCCCGCTGGGGCCACAACACAGGAGCTTCAAATGATGACTTCACAGGACACCTGCATGCCAAAATCCAGATTGGGCTACTTGATTCTGATGGCCGTCGGCCTTTCCTTCTCTGCCTGCAGCGGCAGCGGAGATGATAGCGGCATGGCCAGTGATGAGGTTGCTCAAGCCAACGACATGGACGCGGATGATCTAGCCGGTGATGATGGCCCGCAGACTAGCGAAGCGCTGGAGCCCGGCTCCAAAGATACGTCAGATGGTTCTCAGGAGCTCCCCACCAATGGCGACGCCAACCCCGGTGATGGCGTAGGCGAGCCCGACGTCGGAGGTTTGCCCGTGGATCCCAACGCGGATCCGGCGGGCGGCACTTCACTCAATCTGAACGAGTTGCTCGAAACCGAAAACTGCAAAGCCGGCTGGCTACCGGAAGATCCCGAGAGCGAGCCTGACTGCAACGCGACCTACAGCAACATCTGCTTCGAGAAGAGCGAAGACGCCTGCGCCTGTGCAGGCTGCGCAGATGATGCGTGCTTGATTGCCGAAAGCGATCCAGCTCAGGTTTCGTGCGAGGTTGAAACGCTTGGCTGCAACTTCAAGTGGTTCGACATTTGCTACGAAACGGCTGCGGAAGCATGTGAAGCCGCTGGTTGTGACGAAGAAAGCTGCACCATCTTGGAGAGTTTCCCGGCACAAGTTTCGTGCGACTGAGCCTGGGTTACTCTCGCGAGTGCACGACATTCGTTCGTGCGCATGGTGATGGAACATGCGGCCAATATGTGAGCGTACCTGACTAACGTATTGTCGTGGTGCAGCTTCGGAAACCCCGGGATCTTTCGAAATACAGGAAGTCCCGGGGTTTGTGTCGTTGGTGTTTCTTAGCGACACTACTGGCGTCGGAACGACACGTTGTGGTCGAGTGTTTTTCTTACGCAACGCAAGCCTGCGAAACGCTTGCTGTTGTCGTGGCAGGTGGACAGTCAAATAGTGCTAGCTGTCGAGTAGGACTAGCGGGGCTTGCGTGCGCGTGTGATAATCCAGCCTCGCACTAGCCACCAGTTACGGAAACAAGGAATCAAACCAAAGGGGACCTGGTATGGATTCACTACAAAACAGCATTCGCGCAGCCAGCGCGGTCGCGCCGAGAAGTCAACGTCATCGGACACCTCGCCCGCCAGGGATCGCTGCCAAAGACATCATGTCCACAGAGCTGTTGTTGCTTTCGCCCGATATGCTCGTGAGCGAAGCCATTCAGCTGTTGGTCAAGCGTGGCGTGAGCGGCGCGCCGGTGATGGACGAGCGAGGAAAATTGGTGGGGATCTTATCCGAGCTCGATTGCATGAACATGATCGCGTCGCGCAGCTTTCACCAAGAGGTTGACAACTCGGCCACCGCCGTTTCTGAACTGATGACCTTGGGAGGGATCACGGTCGAGCCTGAGACGGACCTGTATACAATCGTACACAAGTTCAAGCAGCTGCGCGTTCGACGCCTGCCGGTGATGCAGGGGGACCAAATCGTCGGCATGGTCAGTCGTCGAGACGTGCTGAAGGCGCTGCATCGAATGTACGGCTGACGGCGGGCTAGCGCTTCGGCTCGGCACCTGCCTTGATCTTGGCGAGCGGGTAGGTGCCGAGCACGTTGCGCAATTGCTGCAGCGTGCCGTCGGAGAAATCACCCTTGGCGACCCACACTGCAGCCCCGCGTTCTTGCACGGCCTTCAGCTGGCCGCTGCTTTGGTTCATGCGCAGCACGTCTTCCAGCTCGCGCAACAAACTTGGGGGAATACGTCCGCGAACGAAGCGGCAGCGGCCCCGTTCGACCCGCAGTACGAATAACTCGGTCCCCCGGCTGATCGCCCGCGCCAGCGGGAGCGCAAACGCCGCCAAGATCAGCAGGCCGATCCACACGTCCATGGCAGCAATCTCCGCAATGTAGCCCGGCAAGTCCAGTCCGGACTGAAACTCCGACACCGCGGCATTGCCAGGCCACAGTTGCGTGCGTAGGTTGCGCGTCTCAAACGTGTTTGCTCTGGTTGCGGTCCCGGTGCCCCTCGGGCAAGCGTTTTCATACGCAGTCCCGGAAGCGCTGGAAGAGCGCTTGCGAGGGCGTGCGGGCGCGCGCGTCTTGTGTGAATTTGGGCGCCGCAAGATCATGGGGGTGGTCTTGGAAACCGCCGCCGAAGCACCTGAGGGCTTGGACGCCGCCAAGATTAAGCCGCTGTTGGCCGTAGTCGATGATGAGCCCGCGATTCCCGATGAGTTGCTCCAGTTTCTGCGTGAGTTGGCGGGCTACTACTTGGCGCCGATCGGCGAGGTCATGCGCTTGGCGCTACCGGCGATTGAACGCTCTCAGCTGCAGCAGTCGCGGGAGCTGTTCGAGCAAGCCGGCGTCAAGGCCGTGGGTAAGCTGTTGCAGGTGGCAGTCGCGGTTGAAGACCCCCCGACGGACCCGGAAGCGAAAGTGCGCGGTCAAGCAAAAGCAATCCTGGAGGCGCTGCGTCGCAAAGGAGAAGCCAGCATCACCGACTTGCAGCAGCTGTTTGGCAATGCGCGTGCGGCGACGAAGCGTTTGTCAGAGTTGGGGTTGATCCGCATCGAGCAGCGCAGCGTTCAACGGGATCGCTTCATGGATCAACCCGTGGAGCGTGATCAGCCAAAGTTGCTCAACCCCGCGCAACAGCAAGCCGTGGACGCGATCTCCAGCGCCCTGCGTGCGAGGTTCGACCAAGCCGCCGATGCGCCTCCCTCAACCGAATCGCAACTGAGTCATCACGGCTTTTTGCTGCACGGGGTGACCGGCTCTGGCAAGACCGAGGTCTATCTGCAGGTGACGGCTCAGTGCGTGAAGCTACAAGCCGGCGCGATCGTGTTGGTGCCGGAAATTGCCCTGACGCCCCAACTGGTGGCTCGCTTTCGAGCGCGCTTCGGCGATCAGATCGCGGTCTTGCACAGTGGCCTATCAGACGCGGAGCGCTACCAGATGTGGCGTCGCCTGCGCGCCGGCGAGCGTCACATCGTAGTCGGGGCCCGCTCGGCCTTGTTTGCGCCGGTGCAAAACTTGGCTCTGATCTGCGTGGATGAAGAGCATGATGCTTCGTTCAAGCAAGAGGAAGGCGTGCGCTATCACGCGCGAGACATGGCGCTCTTGCGCGCGCACCGCGCAGGCGCCGTGTGCGTCTTGGGTTCGGCGACGCCGTCCTTGAATACCGTGGCCTTAGCCGAGCAGGGGCGTTTGCAACTCTTGCGCCTGCCCGAGCGCGCGGCGGCCAATGCAACCTTGCCCAAGGTGGAGGTCGTCAACTTGCGGCAACACGGGCCCGGGCCGACCGGGCACCGCTTGATCAGCTTGCCCCTGTTCCGGGCGCTATCGAAGACGCTCGAGGAAAAGAAGCAAGCCATCCTGTTTCTCAATCGACGCGGGTTCGCTCCAAGTTTGATCTGCGAATCTTGCGGAACGGTGGTGGAGTGCCCCAACTGCTCGGTGTCGCTCACGTTCCACAAGGCCCGCGGTGGGCGCCTGCGTTGTCACTATTGTGAGTTTGAAGCCAGCACGGAGCTCCAATGCAAGAAGTGCCAAAGCAAGTCATTGGCTCAAGAGGGCGTCGGAACCGAGGGCATTGAGTTGGCGTTGGCGGAAGCCTTTCCCGCGGCGCGAGTAGGCCGCTTGGACCGAGACGTGGCGGAAGGGCTCAAGAGCGAGCGCATCCTCAACCAGATGCGAAACCACGAGTTGGACATCTTGGTGGGCACGCAAATGGTGACCAAGGGTCACGACCTGCCGGATGTGGCGTTGGTTGGAGTGCTCAACGCGGACGCAGCACTATCTCTTCCAGACTTTCAGGCGGCGGAGCGCACATTCCAGCTGCTGGTTCAGGTAGCCGGGCGTGCTGGACGTGGAGACACTGCTGGGCGTGTGCTGATCCAGACCAGAAACCCGGAGCACGCAGCGATCCGCTTCGCCGTGGCTCACGATGTGGAGCGGTTTGCCAAGCTGGAGCTCGTGGAGCGCCGAGACGCCAATTACCCTCCGTACTGTCGCATGGTGATGGTGCGGGTGGACTCGTTGAATGAGCGCCTGGCTCAACAAACAGCCGAAGCGTTGGGGGAGCTCGCGCGGCGAGTTTGCGGACAGCGCGGCGAAGTGCTCGGACCCAGTCCGGCGCCGATCGAGCGACTGCGCAATCGCTTTCGTTACCGCTTCATCTTGCGCGCTGACAAGCGCAAGGCGCTGTATGAAGCGGCCCGAGCGATCCGCGCCTGCAAGATCGACCGCAGGGTGCGCGTACACGTGGACGTCGACCCGGTCAGCATGCTCTGACCCGAAAATTCTTGTCCTGCGCGGCCCGCCTCGTGTGAGACTGGGGCCATGGCGCTTTGCCCCAACAATGCTCGTCAATGCTGGAAGCTTCTGGCGCTCGGTGTCGTTACTGTTGCTGTCATGACGTGGGGTGCGCGGGCATCAGCGCAAGCAGGGCAGTGGACGGCGGGGCCACGGGCTGGGGCCTCCCTTTCCGCGGGGACTGAGTTCAACCCGTCCGTGGGGGCCGAAGTTGGCACCACAGTCGATGAGGCCATTCGACTTCAGCTCTCGGTCGACGTATCAGGACATCACGGAGTGCGACCTTCTCTAACTCTCATGGCGCCATCCGACGTCGTGGATGAAGCCGAGGATGGAGTGTTTGGTAAGCGTCTGCTGCTGCGCGCCATGACCGGCGCTAGCTATCGCTTTGATGTGCTTCGCTGGGTCCCGTACTTGAGGGTAGAATTGGGCTACATTGGTAGCTATGGCGGCGAAGATGAAAGCGCGCATGGGCTTGGGTTCGGGGCCGGTGGCGGGGTCGACTATCTGATCTCCAGGGAGTGGTCTGTCGGAGTGAACTACCTGTTTGTCGTGGCGCCTGAGGCGCTAGCTAGTCGTCAAGTCTTGGACACACAGCTGCACCTACTTCATTTGGCGGTCGACTATCATTGGGGGCTTTGAGCATTGGGGGCTTTAATCTTGCGGGCCTCGAGTTTGCCTGCGCTGCTCCGGGGCATACCGGACGGAGGGTGCCGCCAGACTATTGCCTGTCTTGTCATCCTTAGTCTTGTACTGGCGTGCAATTCGCGCTCGCGAGTCTCCGCATCGTCACAAGATGCGTCGTCCCCCAGCAGCATCGCGCCGTCAGCTGAACCCAGTCTTGAGAGCCTCGAGCAAGCGGAGCATGAGCCGTCAGGACGAGCGGTGTTCGAAGCCGTTCGCGGACATCGCTATCGTCAGGCAGCAAAACTGTTCGATGCGTGGAAGCCAGAACGGAAGCAGCTCTCGCCAGAGTTGCGCTTTCTGCGGGCGCGCCTAGCGGCCGAGTTGGAGCAGCACGCACTGGTCGTGCAATTGTTGGATGCCTTGGAGCAGCGCTTGCCGGAGCTGGCCGAAGAGATCGGACAGCTTCGCGTGCAAGCCCAAGCGCAGGTTGGGCCTTATGGGCCCGTCATCAAGCAATTGCAGGCCTCCTCGAGCTTTGGCGATACGCTGCTGGCCGTCGACGCCTGGCGTGCACAGAAGAAGCCGGAAAAAGCGGTTGAGCTGCTCGATCGACGACTGCCGCAGGTGGAGAAACGCAAGCAGCAGTCCCAGAGCGCTCAGTTGCGTCGTCAGCGCGCCGAGCTGCTGCTCGAACTTGGAAACGAGAAACGCGCGATCGAGGATCTGAAGTGGCTGGCTCTGGAAGTCCCGACACAGGCCGCCGCGAATGCGGCAGATGAACTCTACGAAAAGCATTCTGGGCGTAAGCTGAGCAAGGCCGAACGCTATGCTCGGGCGGAGGCTTTCACCCAAGCTGGGGCGCGGGATGCCGCTTTGCGGGAGTTGAAACTCTTGGCGGAGGCCCCAGGCAAAGGTCCTCCAGGCGTGGAGATCCTGCGCACGCGGGCCTGGGCTGAGTACAAGGCTCGAGGCGACTACCTCCAAGCCGCCAAGTTGTTTGAGCAGACCGCGAAGTTGGACCGCACCTATCGGACGCAAGACCTGTTTTTTGCGGCGCGTTCGCTCTCGCGCGCGCACCGGGATGAAGAAGCCATTCAACGTTACCTAAAGCTGGCCAAACAGTCCCCCAAGAGTGGCTTCGCCGAGCAGGCACGCTACCTGGCGGCGCGTCTACACTACATTCTGGGTCAATGGCAGGCGGCAGAGCAGGCATACGATGACTATCTCAAGCGCTACAGTCGCGGCAAGAAGCGCGGCCGCTACGACAGCGCTGTGCGCTACGAACGAAGTGTGACTCAACTCGCCGCCGGGCGAGGAGCGCATGCGGTGGAGACGCTGGAAGACTTGGTGAAACGGGAGTCGAGCGCGCGCGAAGCGGCGAACCTGCGGCAGCTCTTGGGCGTTGCGCTGCTTCAAGCCAAGAAACCTGAGCAGGCCGAAAAACTGTTCCGGCGCGTGATTGAGGACCGCCCGCTTTCGTTCGCAGCTTTGGCGAGCGCGATGCGCCTTCAGGCACAAGGGACAGAGCTGCCGCCGTTGATGCCCCCAGCGGACGCCGAAGAGACGAAAGCACCACTAGAGGTGCAGCTGCCTACCAAAGTGAAGCTGCTGCATCGTTTGGGTTTGGATGACGACGCGGAGCGAGAGCTGCATCGACAAGCAGCGAGCTTCAAACGTCAGCATGCGCCCAACGGCGGGCAAGCCTTGTGCCAGGCCTACGCTCAACTCAGCACCGCCAAACGTCGCTACCGCCATGCTTTGAATACCGTAAAAGAAGGCGCGCTACTCAAGGCTATCACTGCAGACACGCGCTGGGCTTGGGATTGCATCTATCCGCGCCCCTATGCCGAGTGGGTAGCCAAGCAGGAAGCCGCGCGCGACATACCAGCCGGTTTGGTGCACGGTTTGATGCGACAGGAGAGCGCGTTTCAGCCGGTTGTCGTCTCACACGCTGGCGCGATAGGCCTGATGCAGCTGATCCCGCCCACGGCCAAAAGCGTTGCCAAAGAGCTGGAGATGGAGCTCAACCTGGAGGACCTGCGTAGCCCTCAGGTGAACATAGAGCTGGGCACCTTCTATTTGTCCAAGCTGCTGCGTCGCTTTGGAGGACATGTGCCGTCCGCGGTGGCGTCCTACAATGCCGGTCCCGGAGCGGTGGATCGCTGGAGAGAATCTGGCAAGGACTTGCCGTTGGACGTGTTCGTCGCGCGCATTCCCTATCAAGAGACTCGCGGCTACGTGCGCCGGGTGATCGGCAACTGGGCGCGTTACCGCTACTTGAGCCAGGGCCTGGACGCCGTGCCGAAGCTGGAGCTGAAGCTCCCCGATTCAGTGAAACCTGACGAGAGTGACTATTGACGCGCGCTGACCAGCGCCGGTCGTTATTGCTTATCGGGGTTGGCGGCGAGGTAGCGCTGCAGCTGGCTATTGATCTTTTCGAGCACGTCTTCGTCCGCGAAGTAGTTGTCGAGCGCTTCCAAGGCGGTCGCTTCGTACGTCTTTGCCAGATTCGCTTCGTTCATCTCGCGTTCGGGTATTTCTTGCCAAGCCGTGCCCGAGCCCCTGTCCAGCAGGGCGCCACTTTCGGTGGTGACCTTGAACGAGAGCTTCACCTCGTAGCGCACGAACTTGCCCACCTGTTCGACGCGGAAGATGGCGTCGGCTTTCTTGACCGTCGCTTCCACTTTTAGAGTCGGGCCGTCGTTGGAGCAGATCTTCTCCAGGCGTTGGATAGCCTTCTGCTCGAAGGTTTCAGGCAGGCGCTGGGCGAAACGCTCCTCGCCGAGCTCCGTTTCGTCGCTCGGTTCCGTCACTGTCTCGTAGAACTCGGTGCGCGGATCTTGGATGTTGAGCTCCAACGCCATCGCGGACAGCTTCACCTCGGGGTACTCCGCCGGGGAGTGGCCACCGGCGCAAGCCAGCGTGCCAGGGGCTGCAGCCAAACAGGCTGCTAGCGCAAGGCGACCCAAGGTAACGCGAAAGCCCGGCATCAGTTTTGGCATGCGCCAACGCTACTAGTCCCTCGCCCGTGTGACAATGAGCGACTGGCTACAGATAGTCACCGACTGCGCGGGCGGCGGGAGTTGCCAGGGCGTGCCCCAGGGGGCGCGGCCCATCATACGCAAAATGCTGGGAGAACGCGTTGCGCACCACCAATTCAGCCGGCTTGTGTAGGGGGGAAAATCCCCAGGGAGCTTCTTGAGACGTATCATATGGATCTGCATAGGTGCGCCAAACGAAGAATCCGACGAACCAAGGCTGCTCAATAAAATCCGCGAGTAGCGCCAAGTACGCTTCAGCTTGAGCGTCCGTATCAACGCGCACGTTCGACATGCTGTCTGGCCACTCCCAGGGGCGGATCGCCGGATCGGGACGCGTGGTGTAGCCTATTTCAGTGAACAAGATCGGTTTCTGCCACTGCTCTGATAGCTGGGCCACACGCTGCACCAAACGCTCGCCACCGGCGCGTAACTGTTCGAAACTGGCGCCGTCTTGATCTGCCAACGGGTAAAACGCATTGATCCCGATCACATCCAGCTCACCTAGGATGACGCTCTGCTCAACGTCATCCCAATTGGCCGCGTACGTGATTGGACCAGAATAGATCTTGCGCACTTCGCGCAGCAGGCGCGCGTAACTCGGCGCGTGGGTGGTTGTCACCCAGCTGCGCCATTCCACCCCGGCGCTGAACAAGTCCACCTGACTGTCCTCGGCCACCTGCGCCCAGGTGAGCAGAAAGCGGCGGTATGCATTGAACCACTGCTCCCAGCCAGCGGGACTGTCGAAGTCGATCAGCGCTCTCCATTCTCCGGTTTCGACCCACAGGTGCGGAACCAGCATGACCTTCAAGCCCTGCGCGTGCGCTTGGGCGATCGCTCGTTGTAGGTTTTGACGGTTCTGTTCGAAGTCGGCTTCGAACGTCAGATCGACTCCCTCAGGATGCAGATCCCAGACTCGACCGAAGGGCGTCAGACTTACCCAGCCTGCCCCCAAGCTGGACGCGATGGACATCATCTGCGCGCAGGCAGGAGTTCCGTAGCCCTTGTCGGAATGCAGCGCGTTTTCGATCGGACCGATCGTGATACCCCGGATCGCCTCTGCCACAGGCTTGTCCCATGAGTGTGGAACGGAAGCCGTGGGTTGGGTCTGGGTAGTTGCAGTCTGGGCAGCTGCAGTCTGGGAGGACGTGGAGACTTGGGGGGCGGCGCGTGGGGGCTTGGGCGCTGCCACTACGGGCGAACGTTCAGGGGACAGCGAAGCCTCGCTCGGCCCGGAGCACGCGCCCAGCAGCAGCGCCAAGCCAGCGAGCGGCAAAGGCAGCCCCCGCGTCATGCTCTGGACTCGAACACGCGGCGCAGCAAGCTCTGATCGACGTCAGCGATACGCTCGACACTGGCGTCGGCGCCGGCGCCGTTCAGGCGATCTAAGGGATAACTGTGGGCAATCCCCACGCATGTGAGTTTGGCGGCTTTGGCCGCTTGGATGCCGTCGATCGAGTCCTCGAACACGATCGTTTGTTGCAAAGGGTGCTCAATGCCTAGCTTCTCGAGGTGCTCGATGCCCAGCTGATAACCTTCGGGATCTGGCTTGCTGCGCGTGGTGTGTTCGGCGCTGATGACCTTGGCCACCAAGTCACGCACGCCCAACACCGACAGGCCCAATTCGATTTCCGCCTCGAGAGCTCCGGAGACGATCAAGACAGGCCCCAACTCGGCCTGCGCGCGCAGCACCTCGGCTGCTCCCGGAAAGGGCGTCAGCGTTTTTTCAGCGCGCCGCATGTAGCAGGGCTTCTTGGCTTCGATCAGCTCCGTCACACGAGCGTCACTGATCGACTCGCCCTTTTGCTCAAACGCGTGGCGGAACGCTCCCGCGTCGTCGAGGCCCAGGTACTCGTCCCAGTAGGTTTTCTCGTCGAGCTCAATACCCAGCGGGCTGAGCACGTCTTGAAAGGCCGCCAGGTGGACGAGCTCGTCATCCACCAAGACTCCGTTGTAGTCGAACAAGGTAGCCGTAAACACGGCCTCACCATTAGACCGGAGAGGGGCTAGGAGCCCAGGGGACCACGCCTAGGGACCCGCTGTCCCTGGAAAACCGGCCGGGTAGAAACCGTTCGTCCTCAAACTACTCGGCTGAATTGATTGGGCATTCGCGTGGACGCTGCGCTCTCTTGCACTTTGCGGTTCCGTGTGTAACGCTCCCCGCGCTTCAGCGCCCTCGGTTCTTGGACTTAGTTTTCTTACGTGAGACTAGATAGATGAGTAAAGGCGATCTGTTGGAGATGGAGGGCGTCATCGAAGAGGCCCTCGGCGGTGGTCAGTACACAATCAAAGTCGACCAAGGGGGCGCCAAGGTGCGTGCCCAACTTTCAGGTCGCATGCGCCGTCACCACATTCGAGTTCTGCCGGGCGATCGAGTTCGCGTCGCGGTGTCACCCTACGATCTGACTCACGGTTTGATTGTTTACCGCGGTAAGTCGTGAGTAGCGGATACCAGTGACCTGGCGACGGAACGCGTGGCGGTCGTCGGGGCTGCTGGTCGGCTGCGCGCTGGCAGCATTGCCGGCTGCCGGATGCAAGTGCGATTCCGACGAAGCTACCCCTGTGCCGGCGCCATCTGCGGCTCCAAGCGTCAGCGCTTCTCCAGCGCCCAGCAGTTCTGGGCCGCGCGTGTTGTTTCTGCCCGATGCTTCCGCTCCGGTCGCTTCCGGGCAGAGACCTGTCGGTGGGGGGATCTACCGCTCTTGCCCCCCGGAGATGGTGAACATCCGGGGGCAGTACTGCATCGACCGGTTTGAGGCTTCGCTGGTGGACACGGAAGGCAAACGCCGGGTGTCGCCGTACTACCACCCGAACGTTGTGCACACTAAAGCCAACCACCAGCGCTGGCTGGAGATGCGCTTCACCATGGGTGAGCCAGAGTACCAGAACATCCCAGTTCCGTTCCCGCCCGCGTTTCAGCTGCGCGAGAACTTCCAGGTGGAGGCTCGTTCCGAGCCGCGCGTCACGCCACAGGGCTACCTCAGCGGGGTGATGGCAGAGAAAGCGTGCGTCAATGCGGGCAAGCGCTTGTGCACCGAAGAAGAGTGGGTCACCGCCTGCCGCGGCGAAGCCGATCGGCAGTTCCCCTACGGCGACACCTACGAAGCGGGCAAATGCAACGTGCACAACGGTAAGCACCCGGCGGTGATCCTGCACGGCAATGCCTCACTGGGCCACTTGGATCCTCGCTTGAACTACTTCAAGCACGAGGGGACGCCTCTACTACACCTGACTGGAAGCAGCCCGGAATGCGCCAGCCGCTGGGGCGAAGACGCCGTCTACGACATGGTCGGCAACGTGGACGAGTGGATCGACGACGAAGACGGCGTTTTCCTCGGCGGTTTTTATGCGCGCAACACCAAGGAGGGGTGTCTGTCGAAGATCACCGCCCACCCCCGCCCCTACTTCGACTACAGCTTAGGTGTGAGGTGCTGCCTGTGAATTCGACGTCCTTCGCCAGTGCGTGCTGGCAGCTGAGGCGCACCCAAATAACCGATCTCGCTTTCGAGCCGCTCGATGACCTGGACGAAATCGCGCGACAGCTCTTGGAGAGCGTGCGGCGCCATGACCCTTCCGCAAGCCAGCGCCTTTCCAAGAAGTTCCAACCCCAGGGGGTCAGCATCGCGCTCGTGGGCGGCCACTGCCGAGTGTTGGTTCACTCCTGGCCAGAGCGCGGCATCCTGACGCTGGATGTCAGCGCGCCTCGGGACAACATCGAGCCGCTTTGGAAGGCCGCGCTGGCTGCGCTCAACCACTTGACCTCAAACGACGAGACCTCAAACGACGACCTGACTCCGCAGGCTGCCCGGCTTCGTCCTTGAGTTTCTTGGAGCGCCGCGCGTCAGCTAGGACGCCGCTGCAGCAAGGTCTCTGCAAACGAGGTGGCGCCGAAGCTTTCGGTGAGTGCGGCTTTGGCTAGCTCCTGGGAGAACTCAGCGCAGGAAAAGATGTCCGCGTGGACCGTGCGTAGCTTTGGGAAACAGTGCAGGCTGAGGTGGCTCTCTGCGATCAGCACGACTCCTGCCACGCTGCCGTCGGCGTGTGCCTGCACTGCTGGCTCACTCACCACGGTGAGGCCGAGACGCTTGGGCAGCTCCAGGAGCAACCAGTGGACTCGCTCTGCGGTCATGCTGGAGGCGTCGCAGCCTTCTGCGTCCGCCACCCAATGAAGTCCCAAAATGTTGGAATAATTAGACAAGTAGAATATTTGCACTGATGTGGGTTTTTATCCCACTATGAAGGCGTGCCCCTATTGACTCGCAGGATCGCGTGGTGCCTCACAGCCCTCGTCGCCGTCGCGTTTTCGGGCTGTGCGGACCCCGTGCAGCAGCAGCTGCAGGGGCGATGGTTCGGCGAAAGCGTCGAAAATGTCGAGGCTGAGCACCTGGCTAGCGTTACCGGTTGGGTCAAAGGGACCAGTTTCGAGTTCAGTGGCGACGAAGTGACCGTGGCCATTCCCGGTGAACTGCCTCGTAGTGGCCCGTACACAGTGCTGCGCGCCGAACGCTCACGGCTGACTCTACAGTTTCAGCGAAGCGACGGCGCGCTGGACGTGGCCCAATTCAGCGTGGACGACGAGCACTCGATGCGCTGGCATCTCAGCGGCGGGCGAGCCATCTTGCTGCGCCGAACCAACTGAGCGGCTGGCGAGAGCGCCCAGTGTTGCTCAGAACAGGGCCCGGAGCTCGACCGGATCCTTCTTCTTCTGCTCGAGGATGCGGTTGACCGCGCGCAGCAGGCGCGTCTTCGCGGGGCCGGAAATGGTTCCGCCGCTCGTCGCCTGGTTCAGCAAGCGCGGCGTCACGGGACGGCCGCTGCGGCGCTTGGCGGGCTCAGCCTTCTCATCGTCACCACCAGCGTCGCCCTCTTTCTTGTTTTTCTTGGCGAGGATCAGCTGACGGTCTTCCGGGCGTAGGCGCTCGATTTGCTTGGAGCTCGACAGTATGCGCCGCGGGTCGATTTTGTTTTCTGTGAGAAACTCTGAGAACTTGCTTGCCATAACTTCCTGAACGATTGTTTAGCAGGTTGAATTAGTGGTCGCGGCCAGGGGCCGCCTTTCGTCTGGCGACGGGGGCGCGGACCATAGCACGCCGCCCAGAATGTGAAAGGCTGACTATCCATGCTTCCGGACCCCCAACAATTGCAGGCCGCGGCTGCCGTCATCCGCACCGATCCGGCTCCCAGCGTGGGCCTGATCCTCGGTTCGGGCCTTGGGGGATTTGCGGATGGCCTCGCTGGGCTCGAGAAATTTCCCTATGCGGAGG
>JBNLEN010000045.1:0-40238 GCA_050304975.1 Polyangiaceae bacterium | reverse complement strand
AAGCGATTTTGGTCGATGAGCAGTTGTTCGGTCGTAGAGAGCGCCGCGGTGGTATTGAGCACGGCGCGCTCCGCCGCCACCCCTCAAAGTGTCCCCCCCGACCACGACTCCCAGACCTTAACTGCTTCCGGTGTGGTTTGATTCCCAGTGGCCCAACGTGCTGCGAGTCCTGGCCGCCCCGAAGCAATCCGTGAGAGGTCCTCATCTTGTGCTTGAATAACCAAAGCGCCATTGAGGTATCCACGCAAGGTATAGCCCTCAACCTCGATGCGAATGCTGTCTCCTGGTCCAGGAATAGCTTGCGCCGGGGCACTGGCGATGATGCGTGTCTGAGCCGCAGGGACCCCATCGTACTTGATGATCCAATTGCCAAAATCAGGCTGACTTGGATCACCGTCGAAGCCAAACCCGTAACGAGCACCGTCACTCTGACGCCAACGGACATAGACTTGGTGGATCCACCCGCTATCGACATCAGCGGGCAGGGTCCCCTCACAGAATTGATCCGGACCAAAATCGCTCCCTACCCAGTTTACCAAGAAGAAGCCTTGGGCTCCGGCGGTCATGCCCAGGTCGCTGCCGTCGATGATTTGCACCTGGCTGGAGTTGGATGGGAAGATCACTTGCCAGTCAGTACCCAATGCCGCTCGCTCGAAGCCGTCTCCCGCCGAAACAGTTGGAGCGCTCGCATCCACATCCCCCTCCCCTTCACTCACGATGTTCAGCGTGATGCTTGCGGCCACGGTGTTGGAATCACTGTCCGTCACGGACGCAGTGACAGTATGCAGTCCAACACTCAGACAAGCATCGAAGCTCTCGCCATCCCCCAACACCCCATCCAAGTCGCTGGCCCAGCTGATGCTGGCGCTCAAGTCCCCGTCCTCTAAATCAAGAGCGTTGCCAATAAATGGAAACTCAATAGGACAAGGGGCTCTCGTCTCGCCATTCCCGGGATGGTAGATCTGGATGCTGGGCGCTTGCCCGACGGGCGTCACGCCCGCGCCCCCCACGAGACCGGCGTCCGCGGAAACTTGGGCTTCCTCGTCCTTGCCGGTGGAGCCACCGGCACCAACCTGGGACCCAGCGTCATCCTGCTTGGCGGGTGGATCCTTACTCCCGGGGACGTTTGCGACGTTCTCGGCATTCACCGATTGCTGGTCTTGCTCCAGAGCCGACGAATCGTCCGCCGGTTCAGTGTAGTCGTTCGCCGCCGCGTCTAGCTCCCCTGCACTGCCTTGTGATTCGTCTTGGACGTCGCCGCTTGCGCACGAGCCCAGCACACCAACCAGCAATACTACCCCCGCAGACCTCGCCATTGTTCTCATGATTGGGGATTGGCCAGGTTTGAAGGCTTCCGTCATGGCAGCACAATCTTTCCTAACGCGCGGCCGGACTGGCACCTCTGGTACGGTGTTCTGACTCAGCGCTTTGGTGAAGCTGCCCGTCAGTGCCGCCGCAAGTCTGTACTGTTGATCGCGGAAGGCCGGGCGCCGCTCCAGCCACCTTTTTGGAGGGGGACTAACATCGGGCGGCACCAGCGATTGGCGATTGCACGCCGGTGTGGTAGCCGCAGCAACCATGCGGGTCTCGCTAGGGACAAGAAAGCGGGGCGCCGGATTAGAGCCGGACGCCGTACGACAGGCGCAGGCTGCCATCAACTCCGTGGTCGGTGCGCGTGACTACGGTGGGGACAACGTGCATTCGGTGGTTGTGCGGCTGCTCGCCAAAGCGCCACGTGGCGGGCTCAAGCGCGAGCGCGTTTACGCGGGGTCGTTTGCGGAGCATCTCTCCGTAGACGGCATCTTGACTGAGTACGACGATGCTCGCCGCGTCGTCGAAACCTCGGCTGCAGTGTTGGGCTCTGCCTCAAGCCCCATGTACGGCGTGGACCTGGCGCGGCTCTCGAAGGACGTGCTTTCAGCACGCCGGCGACTTCCGCTGCGCATCCCACTCGACGACTTGGAGCTCGATAATCAACTAGCATTCGTCAAGTACGACGAAAAGCGCCGCCGCCGTTTACGACGCCCCTTGACGACGCGGTTGATTGGCGTGCGATGCTACTGCTCGCAAGAGCTCGAACCCTTGCTCAGCAATGAATATCGGGTCCTGGCTGAAGTCCTCGCGAACTCCCTCTGTCAGCAAGAGTTCAAGACCCCAGGCTACTCCGAAATCTATTTCAACGTCGCCGGCACTCTAGCTGAGGCGCAACGCATGGGCCGAGCGATCGAGAACTGGCATGAAAACGCCTATCTCGTGATCGACCCGAAGCAGTACGTCAAAGCCTCGGCATCACGACGCGAGCAGCTAGCCATCGAAGGCCTAGCCGGCGCCATGAGACACTTGGCAGCCGTAGACGGTCTGCATCGCCCCAGCATTAACAAAGCCATTGCCGCGCTTCGACGAGACGGGCAGCGCGCTGAGCTTCACGGGCCCGCTGCGGAAAACGCAACGCACCAGGCGCGCGTGGTGTTCCACTATCTTCCCGCAGATCCATGTAGCGCGCAGTTTCAGGCCGTGGTGACGAACAAGGCCACCGGCAAGCAACAGCGACACCAACTGGGCCGCCACTCAGCCTTTGGCTGGGAATGTCGGTTTTCAAAAGTCAGCCTGACGAAAACCTGCGTACGCATTGATGCTGCGAAGGGAGCGCGCGCCGATGCCTACCTTCGCAAGAGCAAGCGACGCATCGAATTTGCGTTGACGGACTAAGACCGAGTGCCCGATCAGATTCTCTCTCGTGATGACTTCTTGAGCATCAAGCAGGGCGTCGATTACGACAGCGTGAGCACTGTTCACGCGGCCCGGGCCAAGCTCGCACGCTTTCGCGAATCGATCACCGCCGGCGAGACGCTACGCGTCGAGTATCCGGATCGCATCTTGTTCGAAGATCCCAACAAATACGACCAGTGGGTTTACGTTCATTTCCCCATCTTCGAATCCGACGAGGACTACCCGATACAGCTTTCGGGCGCCGTTACGGAACTGAGTAGAACGGATACCGGTGAGCCGCGTGAGATTTCGAAATGGTGGTGGCGTTCTGGCGAGAGCATTATTCAGGTCGAACTACACTCGGACGCGGAGCAACTTATCGTCGACGAAACCCTGCTCGCCGAAACGCGCGTGGCTGACACCCGGCAGCTGTCCTGGCTGTGTGGTACGGCGTCAGTAGCTGGCGAACCGAGGCAAGTTGATGCCTTCGTCGGTCCATGGTCACTCTCCGCAGGTTCATCAATCAAGCGGCGCGTCAGGGTCTACGTCGATGGGGAACTGCTGGAACGCTGCTTCCCCGACGACTGGAGCGTGATTCAGAACAACAGCGCCCCCTCCGGGTTTCCGGTTTCCGTTGAGGGGAGGGACTGGGCGTGGGGGTTCTTTTTGGCTCTGGTGGCAGCAGGCGCAATGGCGCCTTTCTTGCCGGTTCCGAAGACGACAGAGGTGCCCGCCTTCTTCGGCATGCTAGTCGGCTGGCTTTCGTGGGTTTGGTGGAAGGGGCCGCGGGGCTGCGCGACCTCTGGCACTGAAACAGGCTTGCACCTGCGCACCGCCACAACCCAAACGGTGTTCGTGATCGCAGCGCTGTTGCTGATGGCTGCGGTAGAAGTCGCGGTCGCCGCCATCCACTCCGCAACGTCAGGAGTGTACTTGGTATGGCCCGCCGTCGCCTCATGCTTGACCGTTGGCCTAGCGCTAGGCGGCTTGCGGCTCGCGCGACGGCTGAGCATGAGCTGATGGCGTTCTGCGTGGGGCTCAGTTGTTGAATGACGCAGGGAACTTCACCAGTACGCCAAACTCAGCGAAGTTTCGCTCTGACCCTGAGTCCAGAAACCCAAATCGAGCATAGGGCGTGAACACTCCCAGCGTCAGCATGGGGCGCAATGACACGCCATGCCGGACGCCGTCGCCGGATAGATCCATCAGATATCCGGCATCCATCCCAACGGGACCATACCCCACCTCAGGCCCGAGACTGACTCGAGTGCTGTCACCACCAAAGTCGTGCAGCCCGTCAAGGTAGCCTCCGTACCAGAGCAGCGAATCCTCCAGCTCTACCATGCTGACCTCTGCTCCAAGCACGAAACCGTCGGAGTTCCCCTGATCCAGCTGCAGCCTGTAGCCCGTCGCAAGACCCGACGAGATGAACGTGCCTTTCGGAATCCCTTGGGCGCGCAGATTTGACACCAGCAAGGCTCCGACAAGCATCACGAGGTTTGAAATTCTTCTCACACCCGCCGCGTAGCCCAGGCGTAACATTTCTGCAACCAGTGAACACCTGGCACTGCTCGCAACGCTCCACCCACACGCTACTGTCCAGCGTCCGTCAATTCTTCGGACGCATTCACTTCGCTCGCGGAAGATACTTCAAACTCTTCCCCCGTCAACTCCGAGAGCACTTCTCGCAGTTCGTCCATGTCTGGGGGTTTGCTCAGCACTCGATCCACATTCGGAATGTCACCCGGAATCGTATACCCCCACCCCGTCAAGAGCACGACTGGCGTGGAAGGAGAAGTTCGCTTCACCTCGTCCGCCACGTGGAAACCATCCACATCAGGCATCCCGAGGTCCGTGATCACACAATCAAAACGTGCCGCGGTCTTCGAGGCCCGGGAAACGGCGACAAGCGCAGCGCTACCATCCTCGCAAGCCGTAACGGAATGACCGTCTCCGCTCAGCGCTCGTTTGAACGCGCGAAGCATCTCTTGGTCATCGTCGACGATGAGCAACTTCAGTGGCTTCAGCTCCTGCCCGCGTTCACGCGCTCGGGGTTCAGTCCAGGTCCCGAGCCACTCGTCGAATACCAAACGAACCGTCGTCCCCTTGCCCGGCTGGCTGTCGATCTGGAGCTCGGCGCCGTGCTGCTTGGCAACGCGCAGGACAGTGGCCAGTCCGAGCCCACTTCCATTTCGCCCCTTGGTGGTGAAGAACGGCTCCAGGCACCTCCTTCGGATCTCATCGCTCATTCCGGCACCAGTGTCAGACACCTCCACGACTACTCTGCTTTCGGGTGGTCGTGAACGGTCGAGACTTGTGCGCAATTGCAACCTGCCCCCATTTGGCATTGCGTGAACCGCGTTGAGCACCAGATTGACGAGCGCGTCGCGCAGTTCTCCGGCAACACCCACCACATTCAGCCGCTCCGGCCACAAGTCTTGCGCTAGTCCAACACTAGGTGTCTCCGAGCCGGGGCGGCCTTGCCAACGACTCTGCGTCAGCTTGACCACCTCGACAACGATATCATTCACGTTGACGGCTGCCTGAGGCAGCCCCTTCCTGCGAGCTCCCTGGACTTGCCGCAGGCGAGCAAGCGTCTGCGCTATTCCCTTCACCGCCAGCCTCATCGTTCTTACCGCCTCACGTCCGACGTCCGACAATCCTTCTTCACGCAGCAGCACATCCGAGTAAAGGCTCATCGGCGCGATCGAATTGTTGATATCGTGCGCGATTCCACTTGCCAGCTCGCCGATGGCGCGCAGACGTTCATGCTGAGCCGCGGCGCGTTGCGACTCGTACAGATCTTGGTACACCCGCTTGAGTTGGGCGTACAACTGGGCGTGATGCCAAGCTAGCGCGACTTGCTCGCTCAGCTGCATCAGAAACTCTCGCGTTCCCGTGTCAAACGGCGCCCCGCTGTCGCGAGCGAGCATCAACACACCACACCATTCGTCGTCGATGAACATTGGCAGCATGAGGCCAACCGCCCCAGCGCGTTGCATATCCCGCTCCTGCCCAAACTCGATAGCGCGTCTGTTTTTCAACTCGCAGGCTTCCTCCGGTGACAGACTGAGGACGCCGCCTGGGCGATAGCCTGACATCGATTCCGCAGCCAGCCCACGACGCCGCACGTCCCGGAGAATGAACTCGCCTCCAACTTCATCCCGCCGTGCTATGGCGCCGAACTGAACCCCAAGCTGCTTTCCGAGCTCCTCCAACAAGACGCGGAAGATCTCCGTCGGCTCTCGATGCTGTTGAATCGCGGTGCTGATCTCTCGCAGAAGCGCTAGCCGTTCAAGCTGTTCGCGTGTAGCCTCAGCAGCTGCGGCCCGCTGGGCGTCGAGTTCTGCCACCCGATGCACCGTGGACCAGATCAAAGCCACGAACACAATCACCATGGTTAGAGCCACCAGCGATACGCCCGACTCCAACCCAAACCAACCGACGCGCTGTCCAAGAAGCCACAGCGCGCCAATACCAACGGGCAGGACGAACGCCGCCGGGAGCAGTCGACGCGCGGCGACTCCGGCTTGTCCTTCGTTGCTCAGCAACCGGAACAAACTGGTGTCTGGTCGCAAAGCCAGCAGCGCCGTCCCCTGAACTGCGAATGCCACGGCAGTTGGAAGAGACATGTCCGCATACAAAAGCAGGGGTTCGCCCGCATAGAAGTGCCGGCTGATCCCCAACCAAGCCGTCAATGCCACACCAAGACACATGCTTTGGAAGAACCACGGGTGCGAGCGTCGGCACACGAAGCAGATCGCGAGGCCGCACATGATACAATCCAAGGCCGTCAGCGGTGACATCGTGTACAGACGGCCGCCCTCAACCACGGAAAAGCCCAGGTGCTCGGCTCCCAGCAGGCGAGCAACCCCAAGTAATGCCGTCAGGACTCCTGCGATTGTGACCACGGAGCGCAGCCATGGCGCTCGGTCGGACACGGCCGCCGAAATGATTGCCGCTGCACCCAGCGCGAGAGCAAGCGCTGTTGCCGGGACCGTGCGCGAGTCCGCGGCATCGGAACTAAAGAACCACCCGGGCGCCCACCAAGCGTGGAAAGTCTCCAATGCCATCAGCAGAGTCGCCGCGGCCGCCGCACACACCACGATTTTCAGACGCCGAGTCGCTGCGCGCACCACGCACACCTTCCGCCAGAGATATCCCCTCATTCAACAATACCCCGATGTCGCCACCGGAGACACCGCACAAACAATTTGTTTTCTGGCATTCACTGCAAGCACATTCAGTCATGAACACCCGTTGAACGTCCCCTGGAATGAAACACCGAGATCTCGTGCCTCCAGCTTCCGCTTTGGAGCATGCCAAGGCCATCCACCGATCTGCTTCGCGCCTCAGCAAACCAACGTAGGAACCAAGCCATGTCCAAGAGCCCCTGGAACAAACTCGCCGAAAAATTAGTGCGCCGCGGCACAGGAGCCACCGCCATCAGTGACGTCGACGAACTGCAACCAGTGTGGGGCGGCAACGGCATGGTGTATCGAGTGGAACTGGCGGGAGCCGCCGTCGACTCCGTGGTGGTCAAGCAGGTGGCGCTTCCGGCTGGCACCAAGCGCAAAAAGCGGATCAAAGATCCGTCACTGGCTCGTACCCTTGCCTCGTACGACAACGAACTCCGGTTCTATCAGCAGTATGCGAATGACGCGGGTCCGGCGCTGCGTTTGCCACGCTTCTACGCTGGACAAGCCACCGAAGACGGTTGGGTGTTCGTGCTGGAAGATCTCGCTGACGCTGGCTTCACGCTGGCGAAGAAGTCGTACTCCAGCAACGATGTGCGAGGAGCCCTATCCTGGCTGGCGCAGCTGCACGCAGAATTCCTGGGGCATCCAGGCGAAGGGCTTCACAAGGCTGGCAGCTACTGGAACCTGTCAGCGCGCCAGAGCGAGCTTCAGCAAATGCAGCATCCGAAATTGCGCGCCGCTGCTGCCGCCCTGGACTCCGCCATCAATCGCTGTCGCTTCAAGACTCTCATCCACGGCGACGCCAAGACGGACAACTTCTGCTTTCAAGTCGCGGCGGGAGCGGAAGCACCATCCGAGGTGGTTGGGTTGGACTTTCAGTACATAGGGCTCGGCTGCGGCATGAAAGACGTGATGTGCCTGCTCGACAGCTGCTTGAACCCGAGTGAACTGGCCGTGCACGCCGCCGAATACCTCGACTACTACTTCAACCGATTGCACGCCGCCCTGGACTCGCGAGGCCCGTCAGTGGACACAGCAGATATCGAAGCAGAGTGGCGCGCCCTCTACCCGGTCGCTTGGGCAGACTACTATCGCTTCCTGGATGGCTGGGCTCCCGGCAAGTATCCTCCTGAGGGGTACCTAGATGAGATGTTGACTCTGGCGCTGCGGCGCGTCACACGCGGCAACTAGCCCGCTGGTATCGCACCACAAACTAGGTGTTTCACCGATGGGTCGAGCTGACGACAAGAGCACACAAGAAATCTTTCACTCAAAAAGACGCCTCTGGGTTCTGGAGGCATGAAAAACACAATCACAAAGCCGGCTTTCGTGCTGGCTAGCATCACTGCGTTCGGCTGCGGCGACGTCGTCGACGAACCAAGTCTAGCGGCCGACGCCGAAGCGCAGATTGCTCAGCTAAAGTCTGAGAATCCGCAATCCGGGGAATACGAACAGCGCATCGCCGCCATTCTGGAAGCCAACGGGAAGACCTATGCGCCCGGCGACGCGCCGGACATGTTGCCAGTCGCCGAGCCCGCAGAAGCCGACTTGGAGGCAGGCCTATCACTGCAGAGCGCTGGTTCCCAATGGTACCGAGTTAAGCAGTTCAGCGGCAGGGTAGAAGATTCATACATGCAGAAGCTGAGCGTTGGCCCTCGGGAGACGATCTCAGCCAAGGCCATTGCAAAAGGGAACGAAGATCCGTTCTTGCTGCTCGTGCATGAGCACACTCCGACCAACGGCAACGGTTCCTCCACGCTGGATGTCCTCGCGTGGAACGACGACGCGCCATGGCCGAATTCATCCATCACTTGGAGCAACAACACCAGCAACACCATGGAAGTGATCTGGGTCGCGTTCGCGTACAGCCCCCAACGCAGGGGCAAGATTGACTTCGAGTGGATGCAATATGGTCAGTGGAGGACCCAGCGCGACAAACCTTTGGACGGCGTCGCACAGTTTTGGAGCAATACTGGTCAATACCCGGGGTGCGCTGGTAGCAATAGTTACATCACGACCCAGGACCCGGAACCAACTGGAGCCTGGCTGGTCAACCTAGGCTTCAACGTATCCTCGGGCCAGGGGCTTTGGGCTATGAGTGGCAGCGGACAACCAGTGCAAGCCGTGGGCCCGCACGTCAAGAACGGTTATCCCAACGGACAAGTCGTGTTCTTCGCGCATGACCGTCCTCCAGTCGACCTCGTCGCCTACCAGCTCGACCTGGCTAGCTGCCCATAGGGGCTTCATCCTTCCAGCAGCTGCCGCTTGGTGAAACTGGAGAAAATGCTCCTTGGGGGCCGACGCTTGGTGGATATTCAATCTATTTCGTCGGCTCCCCATGGGCATTCTTGCTGAAGCGGAAACCGGCCTCCGGACGTAACCCATGTCCGCCAGCAGCGGGTTCGCTTTGCACTTTTTGTCACCCCCAAGTGTTGGGGTTGTTGTGGCAATGTCCGCCGGCCCCGCGGAGGGCGTCCCACCGACTGGAAACACGACTGAAACGCGACATGATGCGAGCCCCTTCTCTTCTCTGTTCTCTTACCACCACCTTGCTAACGGTTGCTGCCGCTGCGGCGATGACCTCGGCTTGCGCGACTCAGGATTTTGACCCAGCGGATCCCATTCCGAAGGTGGACGGGGGCCCTCCTGCGGACACGAACGCCGCAGAGACGACGCCGCGTGGATCGGAAGATGCGGGCGCCAACGACGGCATTGTCGATAACAACGGCCCAGGCGGTGACGAAGACGCGTCAACAGGGCCCAACTGCACGAATACGTGCCCAGAGGTCGGGTCCTTGAGCTGCACGCTCGGAGTGGTGCAAGCGTGCGAAGAATCAAGCTTGGGCTGCCTGGAGTGGGCCGAGTCTGAGACTTGCGCCTCTGGTTATTGCGCATCCGAGACGGAATGCGGGACGTGTGAACACGAGTGCCAAGCTGAGGAGTCCATTTGTGCCGACGGGCAGAGACAGGTCTGCCAACCCGATCAAGCTGGTTGCCTAGTCTGGTCCGAACCGAGCGCCTGTGGAGCTGGCGGGTGCGCGGATGAACAGGACTGCTTGGGCTGCAACAACAACTGCCCAGACGAGGCGGCCACGTCTTGTGTGCTCGGTGAAACGAAATCCTGTGTGATGCAGCCCGACGGCTGCTTTGACTGGGGTGAGCCTGTGGCGTGCTCCGAGGGCTTTTGTGCCGATGATGGCGGTTGTGGCAGCTGCGCCAACGTGTGCGACACTCCGGGAGAAAAGCGCTGCACCGGCGGTACCCAACGCACCTGCGTCGCGGATCAAAACGGCTGCCTCGATTGGTCAGAGCCGGTCGACTGTGCTGAAGGATTTTGTGCTGCGGATGGGCAGAGTTGCGGCACCTGCAACAACCAATGCAGTCCCCAGGCGAAGACCTGCGCCAACGGCCAACTCCGCACCTGCCAAGCTGACGTCAACGGCTGTTGGGATTGGTCAGCTCCGACGGCGTGTGCCGACGGGTTCTGCCAGAGCTCTACCAGCTGCGGCAGTTGCAACGATGAGTGTACATCCGAAACGCAGCAAAAGTGCTCCGCGGGCGGGCTACAAGAATGCACGCGGGACGCGCAAGGCTGCTTCGCCTGGTCCGCTCCAACGCCGTGCAGTGAAGGTTTCTGCCAGAATTCCACGACCTGCGGGAGCTGCAACAATGAGTGCTCCGCTGAAGGGCAGAAGCGTTGCCAGGACGGCAGCTTGCAAGTGTGTGAGGAAGACATCAACGACTGCCGAAGTTGGTCCTCGCCCCAAGCCTGTGGCGACAGCTTCTGCAGCAACGGGACCACTTGCGGCACCAAGCCAAGCATCACTCTACATCCCCGAGACAGGACGGTGAACGTGGGGCAGAACGCGACCTTCAGCGTTTCTGCTTCGGGCAGTGCCCCACTGACCTACGCTTGGCGACAAAACGGAAACCCAATCGGCTCCAACTCGGACAGCGTCTCGCTACAAAACGTCAAGCTGAGCAACGACGGTGACCAAATCGACGTATTGGTGAGCAACGCTGGCGGCAGTGTAGCCAGCACCGTAGCTATCTTGCACGTTGAGGACGTAGCCCCGAACGCTCCAAGCAACTTGGCGGCCAGCAAGAACGGCTACAGCTCGATCTCGCTGACTTGGAAGGACAACTCCAACAACGAGACCGCTTTTCAGCTCGAGCGCAGTACGCAGCCATCTTCCGGCTTCACGCAGATCGTGGAGACGATTTCCAACGCGGTCAGCTACGTAGACAACAACCTGAACTGGGGGCAGACGTACTACTACCGGATCCGAGCCACGAACTCGGCGGGCGCATCCGACTACTTCGGTCCGATTTCGGGCACCCCGTGGCAATGTGGCGACAGCTTCACCGACACGCGCGGAGGGACGAGCACGACGTATGCCAGCGTGTCGATAGACGGACAGTGCTGGATGAAGGAGAATCTGCGCTACACCGGCACCGGGGCAACCTATTGCTATGACGATGATACCGCCAACTGCAACCGCTTTGGTACGATGTATCACCGGAGCGTTGCCGCACAGGCTTGTCCGACAGACTGGAGACTACCCGGCACCTCAGACTGGGGCACACTGCTCAACTATGCGAACACGCTCGATCCGTCATCCAGCGGAGGCGTTCGCGCATTGATGGATGTGGCGGGCGCCCCCAACTTCTACAACGCCACCAACGCCACCAACTTTTCGGCTCTGCCCGGGGGCTACTACTATTGGTATGTCTCGTACCACATGTACAGCGGGATAGAGTGGGAGATTTCCTTCTGGGCAGACAATCCCGGCACTACCAACTGGCCTGTGTTGTTCATTTCCGGTGACGGACCGTACGCGTCTGTCATCGAGAACAGCACGTCATACGGCTGTCAGCAGTGCCGTGCTTACATCCGCTGTCTGAAACAGTAGAGATACCCAAGCAGAGGCGCTTAGGTCCCAAGGTGTGCTAACAACGCCCTGTGGCCCGGCGCCTTCTGTTCTCCAAGTCTCTAGCGGTCTTCGCCCTGGCAACGGCCTTGGCAGCGCTTGTTTGGATGACCAGACACGCGAAGCCAACGACTCTGCCGCATCAACAAGCCGCTTCCTTGCTCCCCAGCGCGGCCGAAATCCGCTTGGGCCTCGTGGTGGGAAATAACACAGGCTCCGGGCAGCGTCCTCCGTTGCGCTTCGCCGAGCGCGACGCAAAAAAAGTCGCTGACGTTCTGCGGCAGCTGGGGCACTTCGACCCCAACCTGCTATTGTTGCTCCAAGCTGGCGGCTTGTCTGGCGTCCGCGACAGTCTGGCACGCCTAACTGACGCCATCTCGAAGTTCAAGGCGCGCCAGCCCAGCAGCCGTGCCACGCTGCTGTTTTACTATTCGGGGCACTCGGACGGAGAAGCGCTGGAGCTGGGGACGGACCGCTTGGCCTTCTCCGAGTTGCGCGCTGCATTGCAGGCGACCGGAGCAGATGTCCGGATCGGAATCATCGACTCTTGCCGAAGCGGCTCGATCATCAGTGGCTCGGACGCGAACCAGTCTGACATCCAGGTCAAGGGCGGCAAGCCAGGTCCAGGCTTTGATGTCAGCCTGCTCGGGATGCCTGCGCTCTACGGTGAAGTCTTCTTGAGCTCCAGTCGAGCGGATGAACTCTCGCTCGAATCGCGCGAGCTCGGAGGATCGTTTTTCACCCATCATTTGGTTTCTGGGCTGCGCGGGGCCGCTGACGTGGACGGGGATAGTCAGGTGTCACTGGAAGAGCTGTACCGGCACACGGCGGACCGAACCAGCTCAGCTGCTGCCAACACGCTGTACGGCTCCCAGACGCCGGCCTACGACTATCGCCTAGTCGGTCATGGTGACCTGATGCTCAGCGATTTGAGACAGGGCACTCACTACGTCTATGTGCCGGGCGGGTTTGATCGGGTATTGATACTCGAGGCAGAAGCGGAGCTGGTCGCAGCCGAAAGCCAGGTCACGACCGGACAACTCATTGCCCTTCCGCCAGGCAAGTACACCTTGCGCGGGCAGCGCGACGGGCGCTGGTTCAGAAGCAGCGCCGAAGTGCAATCTGACCTGTCGCACTTCGCGCGCACGCTCGACTTTGTCCCCGAGGATAAGCCCGAATCACCCGATTCACCATCACTCGGTGAAATGGCGCGCGACTTCAGGCCAGGTAATACCTTCGCGGAGCCTCTGCCGAAGAGCAACCCCTACTTCTGCGAAGGCACGGAGGGCAATTGGAAAGCCTGCCGCGATGGCGGCTGCCACGTTTGCGCTGAAATGGTCGAAGGTTTTCCACACTACTTTCGCAACCACCCCAACTGCATCCCTAGCTTGACGTGCAAGGGGCGCTACTTCTCATGCAGCGCCAACTGCCCCCCGCCGACGGCCGAAGACTCTTGTGACCCAGAGCCGAACGGTTGGGAGGGCTGCTACTATGGGTGCGCGGTGTGCGTCCCCGAGATCGCTGAATACCCTCGCTACTTCGAAAACCATCCAAACTGCATCCCCATGCCCGGGCGTTGCAAAGCTGCCCCTACGCGTTGCGGGGCGGCCTGCCCTGCTCCCGGCCCCGAGGATCGGTGATGGGCGCTCAACCACGCATGAGGCCGCAGTGGTGGCGGTCACGGGTGCACTGGCTCTGGATACCCGCCAGCGTCCTGTTGACGCTCGGGGCTACCACCGCTTGGCGCCAGCGCTTCCAATATCTGTCGAGGGACCAGGTAGCGGTCAAAGGCGAAGCTGAGTTGTTGGTCTACGCCAAAAGTGGACAACGCGTTCTACTGCTAGATCGGTTCAACCGGGACGTCTCCGTGGGTGACGAACTGCGGTTCGTCCTGACCGGAGTGCCTGAAGGCAGCGCGTACTTGATGCTGGCATCAGTGGATGAGCAGGCACACACTACCATCTACTATCCCTACCAGGGGGCGCGTAGCGCGGCTTTGCCCGGCCCCGGACGCTGGGAGGTACCCGGTAGCATCGTATTGGATGACACCCCCGGAGTGGAGCGGGTCTTCGCCCTCTTCTCCAAGCGGCCCTTGGCGGCGGCGGAGGTGCATGATGCCCTAGCGGCGCTCGGGAAACAGGGGAAGAACGCGATTCGCGACACGCACGAGATAGCCGTCGGGGCAGCAACCTTGCGCTCTTTCTTGCTGTTCAAGAAGCCGCGACAAAACGCTGATCTCAGCCAATGAGCCCCAGTCAGGGCGCGCGTTTGCGAATCAAGAAGCTGTACTGTGAGCTCGTTGGGAGCTCCAGTGGCTTGTCCACTTGCAATCTGGAGGCGCCGCCCCGTCCAAGTTCGGTGAGTGCCCGTCGCACGTCCTCGGGCTTCAGACGCTGCTTGGACAGCAGGGCAAACACACGTTCCGAACCTGACTTGTCGTCCAAAACGACGCTACCCGGCAGCTCCCATCTGCCAGGTTGACTGATCCGCCCGTCCTGGCCTTCCTGGGGAAAGTAGATGTTTGTGTTGTTGTCCTCGTCCACCGAGGCGACAATCAAGTAGCCCTCGTTTGCCCCACCCGTCGTGAGCACGAAGCGCAGCGCATCCCCGGGTTGCAAGTCGTTGCCTTGCGGATCCAGCTGAAACACTCGCTCCCCTCGCCTGGCCAACACGATGAACGTGCTTTCGCCCTTTGCCTGGATGGCGGGCGTCGGGGAGGACTGCAGACCGTCGTCACCTACCCACATCGCAAACAAAGCGACGGCTGCTGCGCTGGCTAGCAAGGGCGCAATCAGCGTCGCTTTGCGGTACCAGGGCGACTCTTGAACAGCGACCGAGGAGACGGGGGGACCACTCGGAAGCAGCTCTTGATTGAACTCTGCATGGAGGCGACGCAGCTCCGCGATGGCATCGCGGCAGCGCTCACACTCGCGAAGATGTGACTCGACTTGAGTTCGCCGTTTGGCGTCTTCGCCGTCCAGCAAATACGCCTCGAGCGCGAAGGTCGACAGGTGCTGCGAAACCTGCTCTGGGCGCCGGGCGTTCATGCCACACTCCGGGTTACGAATTTGCGAGCGTTCTTGAGGAACGTCGCGACGTAGGACACGACAGTTCGGCGGGAAACCCCGAGCACCTCCGCGACCTCGGCCTGATCCATCCCGTCAACCAAGTGTAGCCAGGCCGCCGCAGACGCGGGCTCAGGCGCCACCGAAATCAAACGACGTCCCAAATCTCGATCGAGCAGGCAGCCTTCGGTCAGCAGTGTCGCCTCGGATTGGGCCAGCTCTCTGGCGGCGTCCGCATGGGTTTTGCTGTTGCGTAGTTGGTTCAAGCAGTAGTTCGTAGCAATACGGTAGATCCAGCGCTGCGCAGCTTCCGTGTCCGGCGCGCGCTCCAGATGACGGTGCACGCGGATGAACGTCTCCTGGGTGGCATCCTCGGCCGCTGCCCGGTCATTGAGGATTTGATAGCAGCGCGCGTAAATCACCCCCCCATATCGACGGTACAGCTGGGTGACGCGTTCGTCAGAAGGAGACATTCGGCGTTGCCACGAATAGCACGAGTCCGAAGGCGCCCGGAGCGATTATCCAAGGGCGCGCCGCTGCAAAAAGCCATCAAAGAAGTATGCATAAACCGCTAAGCGCCGACGTCGCTCGACGGAACCCGCAGCTGGAGGCGACACATCGGAGCGATTCGGACACCCTACCGAAACCGGCTGGTCGAAGTTACCCGCGCAGGCCACCAGCACAGTTGACTCAGTTGCCGTTCAGCGTGTCGACATGCCCGAAAATCAGGCCGCGACCGGCCGTGCTCATGTACACACGACCGAAGACGTTCATGTCACCGACCACGAAGGCCCCGTTGCCGGGCCCGCCGTACTGATGGCGGTCATCGTTCATGCGCGTCCAAGTCGTGCCGCGGTCGGTTGAATAGTAAATGCCGACCGGGCTGCTCGCATCTCCTGCGATGCCCCAAATGAACAGCGTCTCGTAATCAGCCCCATCCGCAGCTTTGCCGAGCCCCACGGCCTGGGCTGAAATCACGCTCGGGAAACGCGTCCAACTGACCCCTCCATCCTCTGAGAACGCCAAGCCATTCGTGCTGAAGCTACCGTTTTCCGCCCACTCTTGTGGTTGGTCAAGCGGTGCCCAAATGTGGCCTTCGCGTCCGGGTACCGTGCGAATCAGGCCACCACTAGACTGTAGCAACCCTTGGGCCTCATCCTGAACCGACCCCACTGGGCTGAATGAGATGCCTTTGTCGACCGATTGCAACAGGGCCCCTTGCTGGTCGAGCACATAGAAAACGTCAGCGTTGACTGGGTCACAGACGATACGCGCGTATTGGGCTTGGCCGTCCAAGCCCATCACTGGAGTCCAGGTCATCCCCATATCATCCGAGCGATGCACCGTGGCGGAGTTCTCAGGCCGATGAAGCATCACTTGCCCATCTGCTGAAAGCACAACGAGCCCGTGGGTTCCCATGGGTGTCGGCAGCTCAGTCCAGGTCATCGCCCCGTCATCTGAGTAGTACATCACGTCGCTCTCGATGGGACTGCCAGTGGAGTAGTCAGTGACGTGCCCCGCCCTGAGGAATGCTCCGACCAGGGGGGCGTATCCAAGCGAGTAAGTGGTTCCAATCCGTGGTTCATGCACTGGGGACGACTGAGTTATGTCCGAGTACACCGAGCCGTCGTAGTCGCCGATGGCAGTCACGAGCGGACCGCCAGGCACGGAAACGATGTCCAGCGGCACCGTCTCCTCGATACCCCGGGACTCGAAGTTCCAGACAGCTTGCGCTGCGCCAAGCATCTCAGTGTGAAAAACACCGTTCCCCGAAATCGCCCACGCCTGCTGGCTATCGAATGGGTCGAACGTGACGTCACCGATCCAGTGAATGGCTTGCCCGCTGATCCAAGTGTTGTCCTTGGCGGAAGCGTTGGCGGTGGTCGGCGAAGGAGTTTGATAAGAAAAGCTGGTCGTCCAACTCTCACCGCCGTTGGTGGTCACGTAAATCCGGTCTCCCCAACCTTCTTTACCGTCGGCGTAGCGAGTTTGCCCGCCGTAGAAACCCAACGTGGACAGCAAGATATGGTTGGGATCCGCGGGATCGATACTGACGCCGCCGAAACCATGCGCGAAATCCGGCGATCCATTACCGAGCACGTCAGAGCCATCGTCCGTCGGTGGCGTCAAGTTGGTCCAGGTTTGGGAAGCCATCTCATAGCGGTAAAACGCGCCACTCGTGACGCTATGCGGCCCCGGTGAATCCGAGAAGGTGACGTACAAGTTTCCTGCGGCGAGCGCCGCGCGCATAGGCATCAGAGCTGGCCCACCTGCGATCGGGTCCCACGTCTCGCCTCCGTCGGCGCTGGCGTAGAGGTTGTCGGCAGTCGCAGAAATGCCCATGAACAAGCCGCTAGTAGTGCCCGCAGCGGTTAGTGCAGAATCTGGGTCGAAGAGCACAAAACTGATCCCATTCGCGTTCACCAAGTCTGCCCCTGGCTCCGCGCCGATGGTGCTCACGTTGTTCCAAGTATCACCAGTGTCTTCGCTCTTGAAGAGCCCCGCAGCGCGGGTGCCGCAGAACAGCACATCCGGGTTGTTGGGGTCCACCGCCAGCTTTTCCCCTGTCTGACGTCCCATGCCGTTGCCGTGGACTTGCCATTGTTGGGTGATATCGATCACGTCAAACGTCTCACCATAGTCGTTGGAGCGCAGGATCGCGCTCTTGCCACCACTGAAGTAGGTGGTCCCGGCAAGCACGTAGAGTCGGGCGGGATTTGCAGGGTCCAACGCGATGCTCTCGGTTCCCAGCAGCCCCACGTCATCCTGAGAAACCCAATTCATCAATGGCACCCAAACACCGCTTGCTGCAGCCCAGCGGTAGACGCCTCCCACATCCGTACGGGCATAGAGCAAACCTTGCTCCACTGGCGACGCGACAATCCCAGCTACGAATCCACCGCCGTCAAAACGCACGTTGCCCCAGTCCTCACCCACCGGTGCTGTCGGAGCGAGCGTCGGAGGGCTTCCCCCTGCGTTTGGCGTCGCCCCTGCACCACCGCCGGCGGCGACAGGCTCCATCGCACCGCCGGTATCAGCGCCCCCCGAGAAAGCAGGAGCGCCCGCATTCGGAGCGGCTCCCCCGTTGTTCGCTCCACCTGCTCCCGGTCCTGCTGGAGTGGCACTCTCCGCAGCACAACCACTCAAGATCAGCGCAGCCGTTAAGACGAATTGAATGTGATGGCGAGGGAGGCAACGATTCATGGTTTTCGAGTCCTTATCAGCATCATCCCTTCTATGGCGAATGCCGCCCAGCCGAATTCATTCAGTTGGTATTACCCCTGCGAAAGCCCAGATCGCAGCGGCGCCATCACCGCACTAGTAACCCGAACGCGGCAGGGCGACCGTTGCTGCTATGTCCATGTCCCTATTGGGTGGAGATCGATGAGCCCTCTGCGTGGGTCTTCAATCGCTCGAAGACTTCGTCCAGCGTTGACCTCAACTTTCTGCGCATGACCAGCTTGTCCAGAAGCCAGCCCAAGGGACCAAACTTCACTTGGTACTCGAGCTGCTGACTGATGCGAGTCTGCCCAGCCTCGGGCTCCAGTCGGGTAACCCAGCGCATGAACACAATCGGCCAGTCGCTCACGATCACTTCCAATCCGATGGCTGTTCCTTCCTCCCAATGAGTCACTCGTTCAGTGACAGCGCCGGAAGGTTCGAGTTCGCAGCGGCGGGTGGCTCCTACACCAGTCCGGGGCTCTCCGCAGATCTCGGCGAGGCGTACCGTGGGGTTGTAGCTCTGGACGGATTCCAGATCTGCCAGCACTCGCCAAACCTGCTCCGGCTCACAGTTGACTCGAATTTCATTTTCAATCTTCGACATTTAAGCCCCTTTCACAGTAGTTTGATTGTACAATCAGACACTTGTGGATTAGCACTGCAAAGCATGTTACACAAGCGAACACTTGTGAATAAATCTGATGCAAACGCCGCCCTGGCCTTCAAAGCGCTCGGCGAACCCCGACGCCTGGAGATTCTACGCGTGCTGCGCAGCAGTCCAAGGGCCGTGGGGGAGATAGCGGCCGAAGTCGACGTTTCTCAACAGGCGGTGTCTCAACACTTGGCAGTGTTGGATCGAGCTGGCCTGGTCGAAGCGCACAAGCAAGGTACCCGCAACGTCTATCGGGTGCGTGCCGAGGGCTTCAAGCCCGCCCAAGACTTCGTACGCAGCTTTTGGGACGACAAGTTGCTGGCTTTGAAGGCAGAGATCGAGAAGAACACATGAGCGAGACGTATCGAACGTCAATCCAGATTGATGCTGCTCCGAACATCGTGTTCGAATACTTCACGGACCCGGCATTGCTCGTGCGTTGGATGGGCGATCACGCGCGGCTCGACCCGCAAGCTGGCGGGCTCTTCGCGGTAGACATCAATGGCGTGATCATTCGAGGGAGCTATGTTCGAATTATCCGCCCCGAAAGCATCGAGATCGCCTGGGGAGAAGCCGGCAACGAGGCCATGCCCCCAGGCTCGACGCGCTTGCTGGTCCGCTTCATTCCGCAAGGCACTGGCACACGTGTCGAGCTGGAGCACAGCGGGCTACTGGCCAATGAGGCAGCCAAGCACGCCGCCGGGTGGCCGCATTTCTTGGAGCGCCTACAGCTTGCCTCTGGCGGCAACGATCCTGGCCCCGATCCTTGGGCGCTCAACCGGTGATCATTCGCCGACGATCATTTGTCACAGCAATCCCAGGGCTGGCTCGCCCGTCGCCCATCTCCAGCGCAGCCAAGCGATACCCCACGATTGTTTGAACCAACCCAGATCGGGATCTGGTGACGTGACGGGCAAAGTGCCCAGCAGCTGCAGCGCCAGGTGGTCACCCAAGTCGTAAAAGACGCCGCCTCCGACACGGACCATTGAGTCACGCCCGGAGGTCAACACCGCGTCGACAGCTGGCCCGATCAGAAGCCGATCATCCAGCAAACGATAGTACCATCCAAGCTGCGGTTGAAAGGCAACCGGCTCGTCCATGACGGCCCGTAAGAACTCGGAATAGACAGCTGCGTCCTCCGGTATGCCAAACCCCGTCTCGAGATACACCGACCAGACTCCCAGTGTCGGCCCGGCGGGGACCACGCCCCGCAACATACTATCCAAACTGGTGTACTCGGCTCGGGGTCGATCCGCGTCGAGCAAATCGGAATCGGTGTACGAGTTGGCACGCAGCGGAAAGCGACGCTCGAACGTCTGCGTGCGTCGCAACTGCACCGACAGATTCACGATCAACAGATTCAACTGCAGCCCACCACGAAGCGCTGCGAACTCGGTGGTCCCCAGCGCTGTCGCGGTCAGCCCGCCCCAAAACCAATGGGGCTTGCCGTAAGCGAAATTGAGCTGCGCTGAGGTTGGACCTCCAACGGACAACTGCCCACTGGCGTGCCAGCGGCTCGGTTGATCTCCCCAATAGCCCCACTCGCCTTGGGCAGTGGAATCCATCACGCCGCCATCCCCCTCCTTGGACGGCTTCTGCACGTTAGCAGGTCGCTCTGATTCCGCTCGAGCAGGCCCAGCCCAGAGCCCCAAGGCAGCCGCCAACAACATCGCTGAATGGCGTGCGTTCATGCAGCGGACCGATCGACGCGCGGTAAACGCGCTTTGAAGGTCGCGCCGTGGCCCAGTTGACTATCGATCGTCAGTTCCCCGCCGGCTTCCTCAACGATGCGTTGACAGGTGTGAAGCCCCAACCCAGTCCCCTTACCGTCCGGCTTTGTGGTGAAGAACGGGTCGAACACCTGGCGCTTCAATTCATCATCCAATCCGGGTCCGGTGTCGCTCACGCTCAGCACGACGTCACCTGTCCCGGCGTCGCCTTCGATGAATACCCGGACATGAATCTCCCCGCTGCCTTGCATGGCATCGCGGGCATTGACGACCAGATTCATCACCACTTGTTCTAACTGCCCAGCGCCCAACGCAACCAAATGGCGACCGGGCTCTATCTCGACATCGAGGGTGATGGAACTGCCGACCAGCGCCTGCATCAAGCGGGTCATGCCCGACAGTGCCTGCCCAACATCCGAGGTGCCGCCTGGTAGGACCTGCCGACGCGAAAAAGCCAAGATCTGTTTGGTGAGGGTCTCTGCGTGCTGGACCGCATCCAACGCGGGACGCAAAGTGCTGCGCGTGGGGTGCTCCTCCGGCAGCTCGCTGTGGGCCAAATGATTACTCGCCCCGACGACTTGTAGATAGTTGTTGAAGTCGTGGGCAATTCCTCCCGCTAGGCGGCCCAGCGCTTCCAACTTCTGCGAATCCGTCAACCTGAGCTGCAGTGTGTCCACCTGGTGTTCCGCGGCGAAGCGCTTACGCTCATGCTCCAAAAGCTCGCGCAGGGACAGTCGAGTGCTGCGGACTTGAACCAATGTGATCACCGCCGCCATCACGAGCATCACTCCTGCGGTCACCAGGGTGAACGCCACTGGCGCGCCCTCTTGCGGCTCACTCCAAGCGACCCAGCCCATTCCGCCCAACACGACGAGGCTCGCGACTGCGGTTAGGAGCACCCCGCGAGGCGAGGCGATCATGGAGGCGGCGAGCACGAGCAACCCGAGCCCGTAGGGGGAAGACCACAATTGGGGATGTGTTGCCACCCCGCTGAACATCGAAAATAGCCCGGCAGTCACAATGCCCAAGACAGCCAAACCGAGACGGCGCTGGTGCGCCGCAGCGCCTGCGCCAACCAGCAGGAAGAACGTAACGAAAGGGACACCTCGCAAGAGCAATGGCGCCTGCGGCACCAGCGCGCCGGAAATCAGCGTCGGCACGACGCAAGCACCAAGGCCAAACCCCAACCACTTGGCGTTCTTCAGGCGCCGCTCCACATCGAGCTGGCCCACCTTCGCCAAGAGCTCGTCCTCACCCACCATTCGCCGCGATCCTAACACCGAAGCGAATGGAAGGGATGAGAGTTTCCAAGCAACGAGCGGCTCATTCGCGCGCAACGCAGGCAGACAAAAACCGTCTTAATTCGTCCACTTCCGAAACCAGCACCGGCAGCCGACTGGATGCCCTGGCCGGACTCAGCTAGGTGATCGGTGCGTGAGTTCGGCGTACACTTCCGCCGCACTAGGTAGAGGCCACAACGGGCCGAGCTGCGCTCCGCCCACCGCGCGGTCGCTTGTCAATTGTTCGCCTGGCAGGACAATCTGTTGCGGATTGCCAGGTTGCTTGCCGACTCCTGCGTGAACACGTTGCTGCTCTGAAAAAAGGAGTCAGACATGCAAACGGTTCGTCGAGCCCAGAACAGAGGTCAAGCCAGCTACGGTTGGCTCGAAAGCGCGCACACCTTCTCGTTCGCCGACTACTACGACCCCCAGTTCATGGGGTTTGGGGCGCTACGTGTGATCAACGATGACCGCGTCAAGCCAGGCTACGGCTTTCCCACTCACCCGCATCGCGACATGGAGATCATCTCGTATGTGGTCGAAGGCGCGCTACAGCACAAAGACAGCCTGGGCAACGGCTCCACCATCAAGCCGGGTGAAGTGCAGCGCATGACTGCCGGTACAGGCGTGACGCATAGTGAGTTCAACCCATCCCAGCAGGATGCTCTTCGTTTCTTGCAAATTTGGATCGTTCCCAATCAGCGGCGATTGCAACCCGGATACGAGCAGAAAGACTTCGGTGAGCAGCGCCGCAACCAGCTGAGACTGGTGGCATCTCAAGATGGGCGCGAGGGATCGCTTTCCCTCAACCAGGACGTCGATTTGTACGCTAGCTTGCTCGATGCTGGAAAGCAGGTCGAACACCAACTCACTCCCGAAAGAATGGCTTGGCTTCAGGTGGTGACGGGAGAGCTCGACGTCTCGGGCAAGCAGCTTCGCGAGGGTGATGGTTTGGCCGTAACCGAAGAAGACCAGCTACGAATCTCGGCGACTTCAGACTCCAACTTTCTCTTGTTCGAACTCCAGGAGGCCGCATGACGGCGCTCAAGATACTCGGCATTGCGGGAAGCCTCAGAGAAGCATCAGCGAATCGACGTGCGCTGTTTGCCCTGTCGCAAATAGCGCCCGAAGACGTAGAAGTGAGTCTCGCCTCCCTGGCGGACATACCGCTGTACAATGCGGACCTGGACGAGCCGCCGGGAGTTGTGCAACTGAAGCGAGAGATCGCAGCAGCCGACGGGCTGCTGATCGCGACCCCAGAGTACAACTACGGAATCCCCGGAGTCCTCAAGAACGCCATCGATTGGGTGTCGCGCCCCGCCTATCAGTCCGTTCTCGCGCACAAGCCGATAGCAATGTTCGGAGTGGCCCCAAGCCCTATCGGGACCGCCCGGGCGCAAGCGCAACTCAAGCAAGTCTTGCTCGGCACAGTCAGTGAGCTTTTTCCTACGCCAGAAGTGGCACTCGGCTCGTCGAGCCAATTGTTTGACGAGGCAGGTCAGCTCGCGGATGAGCGATCGGCGGAACGCCTCAGGCGCCTAATTGTCGACTATTCCGCGTGGTTACGTAGGCGCGTGAGCTAACATTTCGCAGGATCCGACGGCCGCACGCTAGACTGCCGTCCGATGCCGGCTGAACCCGACCTCGAGATATCGGATCTCGTCGTGCGCTTCGATCCTGAAACTCTCGAGCGCCAGCCGGTGCCCCACGCGCCAGTACTCGAGTATTTCCGCAGCCGGGGCAATCGCGCCGCGGCACGCGTCGTTCAAAAGCTGAAAAAGCAGGGCGAACACTTCGACAACGATGCGGTGGACGATGTGCTGTTACTTTCACACATGGAGCTGCAACGGCTGGAAGAAGAGTTCTTGCACGGACACCGAGTGCTCGACTTAGTACGCGCCGTCGTGTCCGCTTGTGAAGTAAACGGCGTAGCTCGACCTTATCGCGTGGTCGATGTGGGCTGCGGCTTGGGCTACGTCGTCCGCTGGCTTACTTCGTTTGGGGGGCTGGGCGCTGATGTTGAGCTGATTGGCGTGGACTACAACACGCGCTTCATTCGCGCGGCCCGAGCGCTAGCCGAACAAGAGGGGCTTCGCTGCCGGTTCGAAGTGGCGAACGCGTTCGAGCTCGCTGAACCTGGCACCGTGTTTATCTCGAGCGGCGTCTTGCACCATTTTCGTGGGGCGGAGCTGGAGCAGTTCTTTGCAGCGCAGTCCAAACAGACTACGGCAGCGTTTTTGCATACGGATATCGTGCCCTCACCGCTTTCGCCGGTCGGCGCTTGGATCTACCACCAGGCCAGGATGCGCCAAGCGTTAGCGCGTCACGACGGGACTTTGTCAGCCAAGCGTGCACACCCCGCGAGCACGCTGATTGCAGCGGCTGAGACAGCATGTCCGGAGTTCACCATCCACCTGCATGATCGCGGCACCGTGCCGCTGCTCAACGTATTCCAGAGCTTGGTCGGCATTCGCCCCAACATGGAACCGGCCTTCTTGGAGGCCCTCCGACGCCGCCACGTGGAGCTCGTCAAATGACCCCCTTCGGCTGGCTCTTGGTGCTGGCGCTGACGGATGCCATGTTTGCCGGGTATCGCTCGGCAGCCGGCAGGAATCCGCGACTGCACAAAGCGGATTACTATCTGGGCGCCTTCTGGATGGGTCTATTTGGCGGCGCCGCCAACTGCCTACTCGTCGGGAGCATCGGCGTTGGGCTAGCCGCCTACCAAGTGCATACGGGTCAAAGTTGGGCGGATGCTTGGCAACAACTGGAAGCCGCGGCGGGACAGCTGGTGCGAGTATACGCCATCTTCGCAAGCGTGCTTCTCGCAGTCATGCTGTTATGGACATATCCTCGACGCGAGAGCCGCGAGCTGAGCGTGGTGATGATCCTGGGCCCATGCACGCTACTACGCGGACCTTGGATCATCATCGGCGCCGGATACGCGGCGCTACAGGGGCCAACTTGGACGGGAGCCTGGTGCCTCACGGCAGCCATCAGCCAACTGCTTCTGGAGTGGGTTCTCAACCGACTGCAGGCATCCGCCCAACGCCGACGGATGGCGCAGTGGTGACGAGCGATGGCTGCGACGCGGGCAGCACGCCCCGTTCCCATTCCGCAGACTTTCTAGGCTCATCCAACACTGACTCGCCGGCAATACTGTCTAGGTGGGCAGCCCACCCGCGCCAGGAATACGCGGTGAAACTGTGCATAGCTGCCGAACCCTGCAGCCAATGCGGCGGCTAGCAGATTCTCGTTACCTGGGTCCACGAGACGGAAGAAACGCTCCAGCCGGAGCTGATTTCGGTAGTCGGTCAGGGTCTCGCCCATGTCCAACTTGAATTGTTTGCCCAATCGAGAGGCGCTCGTGCCCAGTTGCTTGGCCAGGGCATCGCGCCCGATCGCTGGGGTCCTTCGTAATTGCGCTAGAGCCTGTTGCGTCAGTTCCGAAGGGCGAGCGGAGGCGGAGCTTCCGGCCCGCGCTAGTTTCCCGACCTCGCGAACTCCCTGGTGATGTGCCAACAGCATCCCAACGTGGGCGCTGAACACCGCTGCCCGTACCAATTGTTGTTCCCGAAGCACACCGACTCCGGCTGCGTTTGCGGCGTCACACGCGAACAGTCCGATGAGACTATCCGACCCTAGCAAGGGGTTGAGCACGGGAACGAGCACGTTCTCTCCAATCGCAACCCTGATTGGCCCCGCAGCAGTTTGCTCAATTAGTGGCACGCTGCGCAGGACCAGCCAGCGCGCGAGTCCGCTAACAGCGAGATTGAACGCCTCTTGGTGAGAGCGACCGAGGCGAAAACTCACGTTGCGTTCGGACACAGTGGCTCCGCTGACGCTCGTGCCCCACGTCCCGCGCAGGGATTCGCAATGCTGGTCATCCTCTAGTAGGAACAACGCCGCTCTCGCAATCCCGGTCACGTCTCTGAACAGCTCCACCGCACGTCGGAGCAACGTCTCACGGTCGCGATAGCTGTGCAGTTCCTCCATCGCTTGCAGCAGCACCAACCAAGCTCCGCTGGTTTCCTCCGAGAGCTCCGGCGCCGTGTAGGACACGGGGCGCTGGGGGTCTCCAGGCAATGGCCAGTCGGCAACAACCGGAACTTGATTGGCGTGAGATAGCCGCTGCCACGTATCCAGCGTTTGCTCCGATAGTGCTTGCGATCTCGGTATCATTGGCGACCTCCCTGGCTTGGCAACACCACACAAGACGCGCAAGCGCCCGCTGGCGGCTCAAGAGAGTTGCCGACGCCAGACGAGAAAGTTTCGTCGCGCCATGAGAGGATCTTCTACCGGGAAGCCCGCACCCTTCGACCCATGTCGAACAAGCTCAAACCAAAACAATGGCTTGCGCGGGCCTCCCGCTCATTGCCAATGATCTTGCTGGCGTGCAGTTCCACTCGCCATGTTCCACCAACGCCCGCGACAGCGGCCCCGCCGCCCAATCAGGCGACGTCTGCCGCACCCGTTACCCCCGTAACCGGACCGACTTCGTCTGACGCCAACCCGTTCGTCGATGCACACTTCTATTCCGATCCATTCTACGCCGAGAAGGTTCTGTCGACACCGGCGGCCAGCGAGCAAGAGCAGGCCTGGCTGCAACAAGTTCAGCAAGTACCCACGGCCTTGTGGATAGACTCCATCGCCGCCCTTGAGAATGTCCCGAAGTGGCTAGCTCATGCGACACAACAAAGCCGAGAGACGGGGCAGCCTACGGTACCAGTGTTGGTGGCCTACAATCTGCCGAACCGTGACTGCGCGGCCAAAGCTTCCAGCGGCGAGCTGCTGGTTAAGGAAGATGGCGAGCGGCGTTATCGCGAAGAGTATATCGACGTGCTAGCTCAGCACCTGAAGCAATACCCGGAGCTGAAGGTGGCGATCGTGCTGGAGCCCGACTCACTACCGAACCTAGTTACCAATCTGGGCGTTCGGAAATGCGCGGTATCACAGCAAATCTACAAGGCGTCCGTCGCCTACGCCATAGCCCAGCTCTCCTTGCCCAACGTGGCGCTGTACGTCGACGCGGCGCACGGCGGCTGGCTAGGGTGGGAGGGCAATCGGCGCCGCATGGTGCAGATCTTCAAACAGGTACTGGATATGGCGGGCGGGCCCGAGCGCGTTCGGGGCTTCGCCACCAATGTGTCGAACTACAACCCACTGCGGGGGAATGCCAACAATCAGCTGGAGTCCACGAACCCGACGCCGAATGCGCTTTCCTATGTGGCTGCTCTTGCTGAAACGCTGGAGCAGCATGGGATTCGAAACAAGGGATTCTTGATTGACACCAGTCGCAACGGTCGTGACGGGATCCGCACACGTTGGGGCAACTGGTGCAACATTGCCGGCGCGGGCCTTGGTGAACGACCACAGGTGGCGCCAACCAGTCGCGTAGATGCCTACTTTTGGATCAAGCCTCCCGGAGATTCTGACGGGACCGCAGATCCGGCAGCTTCTCGGTTTGATGAAAGCTGCGGATCAGCCGATGCCGCTCCCGGCGCTCCTGAGGCAGGAAAGTGGTTCAGTGCGTACTTCCTCCAGCTCGTCCGCAACGCGAATCCGCCGCTTTGATGAGCGCGTGGTAGATGACTAAAGCGACGTTCGTGCCCAAAAACCTGTCGCTGCGGATGGGCTTGACGCAATACGTTTTCCACAGTGTTTCCGGCGGTCACCAGCGTCCACTGCTTTCCAGCATTGGCGCACGTATTTGAGCAAATCGAGTGTTCACCGCTGGTCCCCAATTGCGAAGCGCGTGGACCCTTGGCATTGGACTTGTGGAAGTCATGCCAACACGTTTGTACACGTTCACAGGAAGCACGTTGGGCGCGTATCGAGTGCGCGCCCAACGTTGTCTAACCGGTGAGGCCTTGCCTCACGTCAGCCGGATCCACATCACAGCTGCCACGCAAGACGCTCCCCCGGGTTCGCAGCCACCGGCTCAACCCCAATGGTCGCTGCGCGGCATCACCAGCAATGAGCGCTACGTGACTCGCTCCGAGAAGAACCAGCTCGCGGCGATCCAGCAGTCCATCGGCGCGCCTGGTGCAACCTTCGCCGCGTTGATCCCCATCCGCAAGAGCCCCGAGTGGTGGGCCTTGACGCAGGACGAACGGCGCGAAGTACTGCAAGAGCAATCTCGGCATATCGAGATTGGCTTGCGCTATGCCGGACGCATCGCGCGGCGGCTGCATCACTGCCGAGATTTTTCGGAGAGCGAACCCTTCGACTTCATCACCTGGTTCGAGTACCAACCCGCGGATGAACGCGCCTTCGACGATCTGTTGGGTGAACTGCGCGCCACCGAGGAGTGGCGCTACGTCGACTCCGAGTGTGAGCTGCGTTTGAGCCGCGACGCCGACTAGAGCCCCGCTCAGCATCACCTACATTGGCAACCGGCCAACTTCGCGCCCGTTTGCGGCTGAGCGTGTCGTACGTCGCGATTGGGACCCATCTGCTGGTATGCTGGGCGGGCGCATGAGTCAGCCCCCGACCTCTCCCTCTGCCACGATCGCAGAAGCAAAGGCCGCGTACGAACGCGGCGAAGCGCTCGTAGCGCTACAGAGGTACCAAGCGTTAGACGAAGCGGGGGCTTTGACCACCCCAGATGAGTTGATTGGCATGGTTCAGGCGGCGCTCATGGCTGCCGACGGCAACACCAGCAAGCGGATTGCGGAACGTATGTTCGCGCAAGCCCAATCGAATGCCGACGTGGACAACGCAGCCAGAGCCGCTCTCTGGCTACTCCGCATCCACATGGATCGCGGCGAGCAGGTCGTCGCCATGAGTTGGATGAAGAAGGCCGAACGCCTGCTCGAACACGCGCCCCCCTGCGTCGCGCTGGCAGAGCTGACCATCATCCGAGCGTTCATGGCGCAGCTCTCGGGCGAGATGGCCCAAGCGCTGGAGCTCGCGAAGCAAGCAGAAGAGCTGGCCAAGCAGTTGAACGCCCCGACGGAGCTGGCGTTGGCAATCAATCGCCAGGGGCGTGTGTTGATCCGTCTTGGCCAACTCGAGCAGGGCCAAGAGCGGCTTGACGAAGCCATGACGCTACTCGCGACGGATACCATTTCGCCAGTGATGGCTTTCATCATCTACTGCAGCACGATCGATGCCTACACAGACGTGGCCGACTACGACCGCGCATCCCAGTGGACTGATGTGGCCAATGATTGGTGCGCCGCCGGAAGATTCGATGGCGCACCGGGCGTGTGCCGAGTTCACCGCGCGGAATTGCTGCGTTTGCGCGGAGATTGGGATACAGCTGAGCGCGAAGCCGTCGCAGCGCGTGAGATGTTAACCCGAGCTCGCATGCAGTTCGCTGCCGCCGAAGCCCTGGCTGAGCTGGGCATGCTGAAGCTGCAACTCGGAGATCTGACAGCCGCGGAAGCGGCATTTACGGCGGCCCACGCGGAAGGACTCGAAGCCCAACCGGGCTGGGCGCTACTGCGGCTCAAGAGCGGCAAACTCGACGCGGCCCAGACCTCGATTGTGCGGGCGTTGGCCGAACGAGCGGGAGATCCTCTGAAGCGAGCCAAGCTCCTGCCCGCACAGGTAGAAATCGCGCTGGCCAACGGAAATATTGCAGCTGCCGAGGCAGCTTGCGAAGAGCTGGAACAAATCGCGACCCAATTCAAGACCTCGGGTCTGATCGCCGCATCCCAGACCCAACGGGGAGCGGTGTTGCTGGCTGGTGGGCAAATTCCAGAAGCCGTGCGAGCGCTACGTCAGGCGCTTGGCGCTTGGAACCAGATCAACGCTCCGTACGAAAGCGCCCGCGTGCGCAGCCTGCTCGCCGAGGCCCATGAACGCGAGGGGGACGTCGAACAAGCCTCGCTGGAGCGCGCGGCCGCACGCCGCTGCTTCGAGGTCTTGGGAGCGTCTCTCGATCTACAACCTGTCAGCGAAGGTAACTCGTCGCCCGCCGCCACAGCTGCGTTCGATCGTACCGCGTTCGCCGCGACCGCCAGTCCGCTTTCGCAAGGGTACTTACTCGACGGAAAGCTACAACTGCTACGCCCACTCGGGCAAGGCGCCATGGGTACTGTATTCGAAGCCAAGAATCAGCTAACTGGCAGGAACGTAGCCGTCAAGCTGGTGCAAGAACATCTGTGCGAGCAGCCCGAACATCGAGACCGCTTGCTGCAAGAGGCTGCAGCCTGCGGCCGCATCCAACACCCCAACGTGGTCGACGTTTACGATGCCGGCATGCACGGTCGCTCGCCATACTTGGTCCTGGAGCTCTTGAATGGCGAAACCTTGGGCCAGCGACTAAAGGCGATTGAACGTTTTGAAGTCGCCCCTGCACTGGAAATCATTCGCCAAACGTTGGCAGGCGTCCAGGCCGCCCATGAGCAAGGCGTGATCCACCGCGACCTGAAGCCGGGTAACATCTTTCTGGTCGACGGCGAACCACCACTCGTCAAAGTGTTGGACTTCGGACTGTCGAAGCTCTCGACGGATGCGATCGCCAAGACTCAAACTGGGGCGGTGCTGGGCACCCCGTTCTACATGGCGCCGGAGCAGATCCAATCCGCCGACCAGGTTGACGCGCGCACCGACGTTTACGCTGTTGCCGCCATTCTGTTCGAGTTGATTGTGGGAGAGCCTCCGTTCATCGCCACGAACTACGCTTCGCTGTTGTTCAAGATCACGAGTGGGCCGTTCCCCTCAGCTCGCGCGCGCAACGCAGCGGTGTCGGAACGCTTGGACCAAGTGTTGCGCCGAGCTGGGGCGCGCGATCCAGCGGAGCGCTTCGCGTCCGCCGACGAGTTCGCGGCAGCGCTTAGCTGACGGCCGTAGTCATGCTTGCCGCAACGGTTTGCACGGCGTGCGTGGCGAGTTCATTTGATCCAGCTGGATTTCCCGAGTTCGAGATTCCAGTGCGTCAGATGCTCCCGGTCGCCGACGCTGAATTGGTAACGGCTGAGCTGGTGAGCGAGCCCGCTTCGGAAAGTCCCGTCGCGCCTGGCGTACATCGCCGAGCGGCAGGCTAGCCACGGGCCCGTGTGTTCTGGATCAATCGGTGCTGAGCGCAGCCCTGCAGGCGGTCGAAGCGGAGCAAGTGCCGATCGACCAGTACCCGGCCCACGAATGGCGCCAAGAGTGAACTCGAACGCATAACCCCTTGGCTGGGCCCGGCCCCGTGGGTGTAGACTGACACTCGTGGGGCCCTTGTTTGGACGCGAGGCGGAGTTGCTCCAAGCTGAGCAGGCATTGCTTCGAGCCCAGCGGGCACAAGGCAGCTTGCTGCTGCTCAGTGGCGAAGCTGGTATTGGGAAGTCACGCCTAGCGGAACGTATCTCTGAAGGGGCGATCAGCATCGGCTTTCGGGTGGCCTGGGGCCGCGCCTGGGAAGCAGGGGGCGCTCCCAGCTACTGGCCTTGGCTGGAAATATTTCGAAGCCTCGAGCTGGATCCGGGCTTGTTGCCGCGCCAGAGCCAAACCAACGCCGGGGGTGATGCTCGCTTCTTCGCGCTGGACAACGCTGCCACAGCCCTGGTTCAGCGCTGCGTAGACACGCCGCTGCTGCTGGTCTTGGACGACTTGCATGCGGCTGACGCCGCGTCTTTGGTGCTGTTGCAGTTGATCTGTCAGCGCGCACCGACCAGCGCGCTCTGCGTCGTCGGAACCTACCGTGAAGCCGAGGCTCGCGGCCAGCCGGAACACAGTCGGATCCTGCAGAAACTGGCGCGACAAGCGCAGGTGCATTCTCTACGTCGACTTGACAGCGAGACCGTTGGAGCGTGGCTCGAGCAGGTTGCCCCAACGCTCGCTCCTCGAGCCGAAGAGATCTTCCGATTGACCGAAGGAAACCCGCTGTTCGTCAGTGAGATCACCCGCGCCGCACTGCAACGCCCCGAGCTGCAACTGCCGGATGGCTTGGCTGCGGTGCTGGACGATCATTTGCGCCTGGCATCCAACGAGGTCCTGCGCATCTTGCAGGTCGCGTCTGTGTTGGGTCGTCAATTCACCATCGGAGATGTCGCTTTGCTGGCAACGCAGAGTGCCGATCAGGTCAGCGCACTGCTGCTCGAAGCGGCCAACATGGGGCTGCTCGAAATTCATGATGGAGCCGACTATCGCTTCAGCCACGTTCTGCTGAGAGACCGAGCCTATCAGAGTCTCTCTTGGCAAGAGCGCGCAGAGCTGCACTGGAGTTGGGGGCTCCAACTTCAGGCTCAGGACGCGGTGAGCGCCGCCCATCACTTGCTGAACGGCGTGACGCATGGCGACGCGGCACAGATCGCGCCGCACTGCAGTACCGCGGTAGGTGTACTGTTGGATCAGCTGAGCTTCGAAGCAGCCGCCGAATTGGCGCAACGAAGCCTGGACGCTCTCAAGAGCGCATCCGACAAGCTGGAGCCAAGCTCGCCCGGGGTGCGAAGCAGCGAACTCCACTTGGAGCTACAACTGTCCAGTGCCTGGATGGGCGCCGGCTTGAGCCAGCCGGGGCGCGCCGCCGCCGTCAGAGCCTTCGAACTAGCAAAAGAAGAAGGTGATGCCGTAGCCATGGCTCAAGCGGCATTGACTTACTCCGCCGAACTCACTTCTGCAGCAGTCGATCGCCTAATGGTCCAACTGCTCGAAGGAGCATTGGAAGCCTTGAGCACTGAGCAGCATTTGTCGCTGCGCTCGAACGACTCAATGCGCGCCCGGCTTTTGGCTCGCCTGGCCGCAGCGCTCACACCGCCAGACGGCGTGGTCACAGCGGAACGCATCCAGCGCTTCGCGGCCGAGGCACGCCGGCTCGTTCAAGCCATTCAAGATCCTCCAACTGAATTGTACGTGCTCAGCTTTCTGGCCTCGGCGCTAGGCTACACCGTCAGCTCCGATGAGCGCTTCTCGCTCTCTCGCGAGATCGTGCGCCTGGCAACGCTGCTGAACCAGAAGCAGCAATTGCTCATCGCACACCCCTGGTACGCCATCAATCTGCTGGAGCGAGGTCTGCGCGCGGAAGCGGAAGCAACGATCGAATCTTACCAACAGCTAATGCGCCAGAGCCCGCCTGCACACCGCTGGCGCGGTCTGATGCAATTGGCGGCACTCGCCTCGCTGGATGGTGACTTCGACGCTGCTGCAACGCTGGGGAATGAAGCGCTGGAAGTCGCAGTGCAAGCAGAGTCTCGGTCAGGGCAAGTCGCTTGGGCGCTTCAGCGTGTCGCGTTGGCACATGGGCGAGGCAAGCCAGCGTCCATCGCGGCGGAGGCGGAGCGAGTGTTGAGCATCCTCGCCAGGCTGCCAACGCTGCTACCGTACCGCGCCTGGGTGTTGGCTGCTACGGGTCAGCGAACGCTGGCACGAGAGCTCATGCGGGAGGTCGTCCTCAATCGTGGAAGCTATCCTTGGCTGATCATCGCGGCAGATGCAGCGGTGCTATTGGACGACGCCGAAACGGCAGTTCCGATCTATGAGAGCCTGCAAGGATTCACGCACGCGCAGCGCTTCTTCTGGGGCCCTGCGACCGCGTTCGTGCTGGGTCCCACCGAGCGCTGCCTCGGAGATCTGGCGTTGTTGCTTGGAAATCGTGAGGCAGCTGCGGACCACTACCGCGTGGCCATCGAACACTGCGCTGCGGTTGGAGCACATGCCTTGAAGCGACTGGCCGAGAGCGGATTGCAGCGCACCCTGGGCACTCCCAAGGTGTCACAGATCCCAGCGATGGCCCCCCCAAAGTTGGAGCTGAGGCGCGTGGGAGAAGAATGGGAACTCACCACTGATCAAAACCATTGCTATCGATTCAAACACAGCAAAGGGTTCACGTTCTTGCAGCACTTGCTGGAACATCCCTGTCAAAGGCTGCACGTGTTCGAACTGCTAGGCGTCGATGAGCGTCCGCTCACGGCCGAAGCAGTGCTGGATCCAGCCGCGAAGCAGGCGTACCGCACCAAGCTGCAGGAGCTGGCCGAAGATCTGGACAGCGCCGAGCAATCCGGAGACGCCGCCGCGGCGGAGCGAATACGATTTGAACACGAACAACTGTTAGCGGAACTCTGCCGCGCGCTAGGTCTGGGATCTCGCGACCGGCGATTTTCGTCTGGAGTCGAAAAGGCCCGAGTCAACGTTCAACGCCGTCTCAAGGACGCCGTCAACAGGATCGCCGAGCAGGATGAGACACTGGGCAAATGGCTGAGGCTTGGCGTCAAAACGGGCACGTTTTGCAGCTATGAGCCTGTGTAGGCACACCGCGCTGGCGGGGGTCCCAAGCAAGAAACCGCGCGGAACATGCAAAAGGTTTCGCATGGAACACTGTTCCACGCGGGCTGAACGCCTCTTTGTTCACAAGGAGGAAGTTCATGACCACTACCCAAAACAAACTACTCGCGCAGCGCTACTTCGACACGCTCAACGCTCACGACATCGATGCGGTGACCGAGATGTTCGCCCCGGAGGTCGTCAATCATGCCGCTGTCCCGGAGGCGCAGGGGGCCGACGGCGTACGCCGCATCTTGAGCAAGGTCTTCACCGCCTTTCCGGATCTCTCCTATCGATGCGAAGATCTGTTGGCCGAGGGGGATCGGGTTGTGTGCCGCGTGACGATGCAAGGTACCAACACCGGCCCTATCGAGTTTCTGAGCCCCGCACTGAAGCCCTCAGGCAAACGCTTCGCGACGGAGAATATTCACATTTTGCGCATTCATGACGGCAGGTTCGTCGAGCACTGGGCAGGCCGCGACGATGTGGGCATGATGCGACAGCTGGGTCACCTGGGCTCGCTGACGGGGGGCAACTGAGCCATGGAACCCCTGCTGTGGCTCTACTACTTCGGCTATGACGGCTACCCCGTGGACGTCTCGCGTGCCGAACTGGAGTTGGACGAACCGCAACCAAGTCCGGAGAGTGCTCCGCCGGCCAAGCTGGCAGAACCTCGCGAGACTCGCTCCGTACTCAGGTGGCTCCCCCGTTGGCTTGCCTTCCCGAGCCCGCAAATCTGAGTGCGTCCCCGGTGAGCATCAGCGTGGGGGCCCCCGCGCTTCACCCGAGCCATCCGACGCTTGACTTGCGTCGAACTCGGGTGCCAAATGTCACCCGTTGTACGATTTTCCCATCGGACAAGTCAGGTTTTGTAAATGCTCGGCTTTACGCACTGTTGTCCCCCGGCGCTCCGGAGCGGAAAGGGCGACAGATGAGCTTTGATGCTTGGCTGTCAGCGGCGACCGTGGTGCTGGCGTTCGGGCTGCTAGCAGCTGGCCGCTGGCCGCCGTACCTGGTGCTGCTCGGGGCTCTGCTGCTGCTGCTGGTGACGGGGGTACTCGATGTAGAGAGCGCGCTAGCCGGGTTTTCGAATCCCGGGTTGATCACGGTTGGCGTGCTGTTCGTGGTTGCTGCAGGTCTTCGGCAAACCGGAGCCCTGGCGTACTTCGTGCGGCGCGCTTTGGGCCGACCAAAAAGTGTGCGTAGTGCCCAAGCTCGCTTGGCCACCCCCGTCATGGTGGGCAGCGCGTTCTTGAACAACACTCCGCTCGTCGCGATGTTGTTGCCAGTCATCCAGGATTGGTGCCGTGTCGCGCGGATCCCACCGTCCAAGGTTCTGCTTCCGTTGAGCTACCTGGCGATTCTAGGCGGCGTGACGACACTCGTGGGCACCAGCACCAACCTGGTGGTCAACGGACTATTGATCGCCCGCGGGGAGCCCAGCCTGGGCATGTTTGGCATCACGCCGGTGGGATTGCCGTGCGCCCTGATCGGCATGCTGTTCTTGCTGCTGTTAGCCGGACGACTGCTACCAGAGCGAGGCCTCAGCAAACAGAGCGCGGAAACGCAGCGCGAATACACTGTGGCGGTGAAGGTCAGCCCTGGAGGAGCGCTGGAAGGCAAAGCGCTGGAAGCGAGCGGACTGCTACACCTGCCCGGTTTGAGCTTGCGCCAGTTGTGGCGCGGTGAAGACGTGCTCGAGCAGCCGCCCGCAGACGAGCGACTGCGTGCCGAAGATCGTTTGGTGTTCGCTGGAACGCTCGAGTTGATCCTGGATGTGTTCCGCACTCCCGGCCTGAGCCCCTACACGACTCAAATCTCGAAGTTGACCGGACATGCTTCGGAGCGTCACTTCGTTGAAGCCGTGGTCTCGCGCACCAGTCCGCTACTGGCTCGCACGGTGCGTGAGGTGGGCTTCCGCCAGCTCTACGGAGCAGTGGTACTGGGAGTGTCGCGCAATGGGCAGCGTCTCAACTCTCCCTTGGAAGAGATCGACTTTCGTCCTGGTGACGCCTTGTTACTGGATGCGGATCGAGACTTCGTCGAGCAGCACAAGAACAGTGGCGGCTTCTCGCTGATCAGTCGCATCCATGGTGAGGGGCCCGCCACCAGCGCCCAAGCTCCGGTGGCCGTCGCTATCTTGCTGGCGATGGTTGTGCTGGTGGCCTTTGGTTGGCTGGACATGCTGCAAGCCGCGGCATTGGCTGCTGCCAGCATGCTGCTTTCACGCTGTTGTTCCGAAGAAACCGCTCGCCGAGCCATTGACTGGCCGCTGCTACTGGCGATCGGAGCTGCTTTCGGTTTGGGAAGAGCCCTGGAGGACACCGGCGTTGCAGGGGCCGTGTCTGATTCACTGCTGACGCTAGCCGGCGGCAACCCGTGGGCGTCCTTGGTTGTGGTCTACGGCACCACCAGCCTGCTGACTGAGTTCGTGACCAACAACGCCGCCGCAGTGATCGTGTTTCCCATCGCGTTTGGCACAGCTACGGCGCTAGGCGTCAACCATGTCCCGTTTGTGGTCGCTGTCATGATCGCCGCGTCATCCAGTTTCGCCACGCCCATCGGCTACCAGACGAACCTGATGGTCTACACAGCCGGCGGTTATCGCTTCTCGGACTTCCTGCGCCTGGGCATCCCGATGAACCTCTTGATGTGGCTGGTCGCCTGCCTGTTGGCACCCCTCGTGTTCGGCTTCTGAGGCGTCACTTTCCGGGAAAAAAAACGAGCCCACGCAGATCTGGGTTGCGCTCGAGCCGGCGGCATGGTTCCAGGGGCCCGTGGCTCGAATCGTCTGTAAATTTGGTGGCTCCAGTTTGGCCGACGCTGGTCGTTTTCGCCGGGTACGTGAGATCGTTCAGGCGGATCCCAAACGCACCCTCATCGTCCCGTCGGCACCGGGAAAGCGGTCCGCTGATGATGCCAAGCTGACTGACTTGCTCTACCTGTGCCAAGACAGTGCTCATGTGGGCGCCGATTTCAGCGCACCGTTTTCCCGCATTCGCGAGCGCTTTCTGCAGATCGAGCGCGAGCTGCAGCTGCCCGCAACGATGAGTACCCATTTGGATGAGCTCGAGGCCAAACTGCACGAAAAAGTCTCGCGCGACTACGTCGCCTCTCGCGGCGAATACCTGAGCGGACGTTTGTTGGCCGCATTTTTGGATGCAGAGTTCGTGGATCCCGCGGACTACATCACCATCACTTCGAACGGCAGTGTTGACGCCACCAGCTATCCCAAGTTGGCGGAGCGATTGGCTGATACCGAACGCAGCTACGTCATCCCGGGGTTCTACGGCAGTGACGCCAAAGGCCAGGTCAAGACGTTCTCTCGCGGCGGCTCAGATGTGTCGGGCGCGGTTGTGGCGCGAGCGGTCATGGCGGAGCTGTACGAAAATTGGACGGACGTTTCGGGACTGCTCATGGCCGACCCTCGCATCGTGGACAATCCCCACCCCATGCAGGAGGTCACCTACGCTGAGATCCGAGAGCTGAGCTACATGGGGGCAACCGTGCTTCACGACGAGGCGATCGCTCCGGTTCGCGCTGTCGGCATTCCAATAAACATCCGCAACACGCAAGACGTGGCGCACCCGGGAACGCGGATCGTCGAAAAACTCAGTCCGGAAATCGAAAAGAGCACTGAGATTGCCGGTATCGCAGGCAAGAAGAACTTCGCCATGATCAGCCTGGCCAAGAACCTGCTGAACAAAGAGCTGGGGTTCGGGCATCGGCTGCTCGGGATCTTGATGCGGCACGGCGTCAGCTATGAACACTTCCCATCCAGCATCGACAGCGTGAGCGTCGTGGTGGATGCTGCCCAGATCGCCGACAAGTCGGATGCTGTGCTGAGTGAGATCCGTCAGATCTTGGCGCCCGATCAGTTGGAATTCGTCGAAGAAATTGCCCTGATTGCCGTCGTCGGTGAAGGCATGGCGAAGTCGATCGGCATCGCTGCCAAACTGTTCGTGGCTCTGCGGGACGCCAACGTCAATGTTCGTTTGATCAATCAGGGCGCTTCGGAGTTGAACATCATTGTCGGGGTCGAGTCGGCGGACTACGAAAAGGCGCTGAAGGCAACCTACAAAGCGTTCGTGAACTAACGAGAGCGCAAGCGCACGGGCAACGCCCCCGCCCCCCCGCGTGAGGGCGGCGCGGTACAGAAGGCCAAGATCTGCGGAGCCAGCGCTCCCACCAGCAGCTCTTCCACGACGCTTGGAAGCACGGCACCATCACGTCCCGAGTGAGTGCCGCGACCGCAGATGACCACCAAGCACTTCAAGCCATCGCGCCGGGCTTGTTTGATACTGCGCTCCAATACCAAGCTCGCCTGCGCGGCGGACATTCGATGCAAGTCGAGCTCCCGCACAGGCAAGGTCACACCGCGACGTAATTCATCGAGCAGGCGCTGGGGCGCGTCGGAAGCTCGACCTGTCACCAAGCCATCGCCGCGTTCGACATGAATCGAACGCCCTCTCTCTACAGGCTGCTGCCGTGGGCGCTGCTGGTTGGTACCGCTGGCTGGCACCCGGCTAGCACCGGATTTCAGCGGCTTTACTTGACCAACCAGGTCGCCGAAGCTGGGTCCACTTGGTTTCTCCGGTGCGGAGCTCACCGCGAAATTGTAGCACGGGGCGCCGGTGTGGTTGAAGTCCCGACGCCCCACTCTACGTTCCATTTCAGCTCCCAGAATTGACGCGCTGAAACGAAGGCACCAACGAGCCAACACGCCTGCAATAATCGTCGTATCCGCTTCCCCAGCGCCTGCGCAAAGCGCGCTCCTCGAAATACACACCGACAACCACGTAGATCGTCGCGCTGATGGCGAACATCAAGTGATCCAAGCGCATCGTCGGGGTCGCCCACATGCCGATCAGTACGCCCGACATGATCGGATGCCGATCGAACTTGTACATCAAGCGTTCACGAAACGGCACACCAGTCACTTCGCGCCCACGAAAGTATTGGTAGACTTGGCGCAAGCCAAACAGCTCGAAGTGGTTGATCGCGAAGCTGGCCAGAAACAGATACGCCCATCCGGCGACCGCCACCGCAGTGATCGCCACGCGAAGCCAAGGCACTGACACGTCCCACACGGGCGCCGACATTGGCTGCCAAAAATATACCGTCGGACCCAGTACCAGTGCGGTAGCGAGTAGATAGCAGGAGCGTTCCGCGGCAGCGGGAATGAGTTTCGTCCAGCGCTGCTTGAAGGCCTGTCGAGCCATCGCGCTGTGTTGGACTCCAAACGCGAGCATCAGTCCCAAGTTGAAGAGCACCGCTGCCGCGCCTTCGAGTCGTACTCCCCCGCCACTGAACTCGAACACGCCGAGCATGTAGAGGATCCAGCCGACCAGGACGGCCACGCCCGCGGCGTATGAGCCGATCCCGAAGAGCAACACGCTCACTTTCTTGAAGCTGGAGACGCCCGATTCGGCGCGTTGGACTTGGACGGAATCGAGGGTATTCGAGATGGTGGTCATTGATATTTCCTTTGTTCTTGGAGACTCGAATGCCGGCGGTGCGGCACCACTGGTGCCTGGCCGGCCGTCGCCATCGCGACGCCTCAAGAACATGGAAGGCCGCCGTGTGAACCGGCGTGTAGCTCAGCGTGGTACTTTGCGAGGATTCAAATAACCAAGCAATTACAAATAGTTACACACCCAATTCTGGCGCACCGTCGCCGCGCGAGCGGGCCTGGTCAGGGCCCACCACGGCGATAGGTCGCATCCACTTCGCCCTCGCATCCTTCAGAATCCGTCCAGCTGCCGGCTTCGTTCAAGAACTCCCCATCTTCCGATAGCGTCAACACCGACGCATCCCAGGTGCGTGAGTAAACCAGCGGCGGAGGCAGTTCGTCGGATCCCTCATCGAAGTACTCGCACTCGAGGGGCACCTCCGTCAACGTCGCCACGCGACCCGCCACCTCGTAAGGCGCGATACAATATTCAGTTGTCAGATCCTCTTGCGACAGCTCCACCAGCTCGACGCCGCTGGGAGCAGTGACGCGCATGCGCAATGTGTAGGGCGTAGTTGGTTCCGATGAGAAGTCCCGGACTGCACCATCGCAAACTTGCACGCTGACATCCTCCACGCGCGTCCAGAGTCCGGCGAACGCTTCGCTGACTGGTGGCTGCAAGCGAGGAAAAGGGTTGTCGAGCTGCGTTGCAAAGCATTTGACAGTCTCACAGTGGTCGCTGTTTGGCATCTCAAGTTCCATGAGAGTGCTGCAGTGGATGCCAACAAAGCCTCACGCTGCTA